>CAJUBR010000154.1 GCA_910584695.1 uncultured Lachnospiraceae bacterium | reverse complement strand
CTTTTTGGAAAACGGGTATAGGGTAGAAGATGCTGCCTGATAGGAAATGATATAATAGAGATGAGCAAAACACTTAAATGAAATGTGAGATTTGGCGGTTAGCAGGAGTTGTGCATAAATATGGATGTTTTAGAGCATAGCAAAGCTAACGTAAGTCCAAAACTTACGAAGAACAGGAGGTATGGAATGATTGTAATCACGCAATCCGTTTCAGTGTTTTCATCTTACGATAAGACTGGCTGGAATGCGTAGTGATTGCTGCAATCGCAACTGCCAGCAAACTGATATGTGAGAGTGTATTTAAATTTGTAACAGAGCTTTTATTTCTGACCCACATGCGTTCCTGACCGGTATTTTTGAAACGGGAATTGTACCGTTCGCATTCTGTACGGAGAGAATATGTACTTTTAAAGTATTTACTGTTCCTGTCAACAGAGAGCCGCAAATCATCGGGAATGGTTATATATTTTGTGCAGCCACGATGCTTTTTTCCGTTATAAAAGTTTTTGTGGCGGCAAGGACAATCCATATCCTTTGATGATTTCAAAGGACAGCAGAATTTTTGGCGGGTACGACCACGATCCGAAAATTTACCGTCTTTCCACATAGCAAGACCTGCTTCACAGAGCGGATTTCCCTGTGGAAGAAGCTGTATATTTTTGGTATTGCGCTTGTTTAAAGGGATGATACATTCGCCCTGGTAAAGAGCATGTATCTGATTGTAAATGTTTTTTACATCATAACCTTTATCAGCAAGAAACGTACATTCTGTGACAGGAAGAAAAGAATGAGTATCTGCGAGAATATCAAGTGCAACAGTAGAGTCGGCAACGTTAGCTGTTGTAGTGCATTCATAGATGGGAAGACCAGAAATACAGTCTATAAGGACATGGTTTTTATATCCCCAGTAGAACTCATAGTTTTTCTCATTGTACTGATTGGAAGCAGTATGAACACCAAGTCTGCAGTCAGGGTCTGCTTTTGGCTGATTGTCAGGATTGAACTTATTTGACAAAAAGGACTTAGGATTGTTTTGCGAAGTATTGGCAGCAATAGGAGTGGAATCCAGGCCGATAAAAGAGGTATCAACAATGCCATTATCAGAAAGGGAAAGCACCTGTGATTTCATGATGTTGGAGAGGATGGAATGATCAAAGTTTTTGAGGAAGCGGTCAAAAGTCCAATAAGAAGGAAGGGGTTTGGAAAGATCAAAACCGCAGTAATGGGCAATCAGAAGGTTGTTGTTAAGATAATCAATAAGATCTGTGATCAGGGAAAAGCCTTCGCATTTCATGACAATAAAGGAACAGATTAAAGCATGATTGGAGAATCCTTTGCGTCCGGTTTCCGGGTATTCCCGAACGGATGAGAGGTCAAGGTTCAGAAACAGGGAATCATAAAATTTAGCAACAGGCTTGGAAGTGTAAAGACGGATATCTTTCAAAATTTCCTGGCGATAGATAACAATCAGCTCCTTTCGATGGAATTGGTTTTGTCACCTTAATTATATCAAAAAGGGCTGATTGTTACTATAAATTTGGAGTGATAAAGGGGGTGCCATGCCTCGCAAAACCGCATAAATACTGAATGCGGGGAGTTTTGCTCATGGCTACTGTAAGTTTAGGTTGGGAGGTAAAAAAGTGAAACGCTGCATTGTAGTAACCGATATAGTCG
>CAJUBR010000153.1 GCA_910584695.1 uncultured Lachnospiraceae bacterium | reverse complement strand
ATAGATATAACCGAGGGTGGTAGATAATGAACTGTGACCGAGTTGCTCCCTGATCGCATCTAAAGGTACACCGTTGGCATTTAGTCTTGAAGCGTAGGTTTTACGCATCTTATGAGTGGATTTTGTTGGCACTCCCTGACGTTCGGCATATTTTTCCAACACATAGGCTATCTGTCTTGCGGTGATACGTTGACCGTTACGGACAAAAATATAATCGCTCTCGTGTGAAATTTTGTTTAGAATCTTTAATGCCTTTGGCACAAGAATTACAAAACGGTCTCGGTTAGTTTTTGTATGTTCCACCACTTCATAATTTCCGGTATCCTGATTTCTGATCTCTTCCCTCATGATATGTAAATGGTTTATATCAGTCCAGTCGCTCCAACGTAAAGCGACCAGTTCCCCAACACGCAAGCCTATCAAAAAATTTAGTTTTACAGCCAGATAAACCGTATCTTCTGTCTCGGCGTACATACTGTCGAGATATTTATTGAGGTCGTCAAGTTCATCCGAGTTGTAAGTCTCTGTTTTCCCCGTCTTTTTTACTACCTGCCGGAATTTGACAGAGATAACAATTTTATCGGCAAGGTTTTCCTCAATATATTTCTTCCGTATAGCATAACGAAACATTCCATTCAGAATGGTTTTTATATTTGTCCATTCTTTTCTGGGAAGATTGTTTTCTTTTACAATCCTGTTGCATTCCGTTTCCAAAAGAATTTCATCAAGTACTTTGATTTTCTTATTTTGCAATACAGATGCACCAAAATATCTATTGTAGTGCTGTATATACCGTTTCATCGTATTGGAACTTTCTGTAACCGTTTTCTTGTATTTAATCCACTCTAAAAACAGTCCATTAAATGTTAATTTGTCAATGTGCGTTTCAGATAAGTACAAGGGAATCAGTTTGTCTAATAATTCTGCTTCACTGTATGCTTGTATCAGTTTACGTTTCTTATCTGCCCCCTTATAATATGTCTGCCACCGACCATTTTCTTTTGCGGGCGGTGTAATAGAATAAGGGTGTAATTTACGGACTTTATCTCGTTTAGATGCCATAAGCGTATGTAATATACTGTCCAAACCCATTATATTATTTTTATCAGTAGTTTGCAATTTACTTATTTCATTTAGTTTTACTACTTCTTTAAATATTTCGTCCATGTCTGGTTATCCTCCCAATCTTAAATTCAGATCAGGATTCCGAATGGGTATTGCTGTATGTTGGGATATCCTTTTATCTTTTGTATGGAATCCCTACTTTCTTTCATGCTTTCTCTATTATAGTAGCAAATAGCTATTTGATGATCATTCATAAAAATGAGGGGATTCTGGGGAAATTGAAAAATATAGAAATTGGACACAGATTATAACACGGACACAGGAAATTGAGGATAGTTTGTGTTGGAAGAAATGCTGATAAACAGAGGGTTGGGGGGATGTGTAACACAGAACACATAAGTCCGAGGTAATACTAACTCGGACTCCCCCTTCGGGGAAATCGCCAAATCGTGCTGGCGCTTAACGACGTCCGCATTCCGGCGGCTCCGTTCCCGCTCCGCTCCACTCTGCCCCCTGCATTGGCGAACGCCTACGCCTTAGGCACCACTGGCGATGCCAGACCATATCCTATTGATACTGCTTCATTTTTGGTTTGTGAAATACCTGTATTCATGTTATTATGGGATTGTATAACTGAACAGAAAGCAGGATGCGATTTTCTGATAGGTGCCCTCTAGTCTTACGAAAGAGGGTGGTGCCCATGAGCGTGATGGAAGTTTTGACATTATTGCTTGTTATTTTTGCGGCTCTGTCTTACATAGATAATCATAAAAAGAAATAGCATCCCAACCGTCCAAAGTTAGATGCTATTTCTTTTGTAATATCAATTTAACTGAGGGCAATCGGAACTTCGTGTCCGATAAACCTTTTTGAGAGGCTGTAAAAAATTTTGTGTCTATGGGTAAAAATCTTTTTTGATAAGAATTA
>CAJUBR010000152.1 GCA_910584695.1 uncultured Lachnospiraceae bacterium | reverse complement strand
TGATCAGCATTCAGAAAAATCACCCTTACGAGCAAGTGATTTTTCTTCATTATATCATAATAATAAATAGAATTCTATAACCGAAACCGTTGAATTCCCTATACCTCACAAGTAAAAATAACAGTCCAACCTTTTTAAACCAGACACTTTAAATAAGGGCTGACCTGTTACAAGAAAAGAGCACTGAATACATATCCCAAACTCCAATGCTCTTTTCTCTTATTGCTTTTGCTATTGTTTTTTACTTGTAATTCACAATTCCATAGCCAAATACCCAACTATTTGACAAAGAATACTCAGTATGCCTATCCACCATAGTAGCACCACGCGTATTCCCTTCTATAGTATATACCTTACCGTTACAAACTTTTTCCACCATTCCCACATGGGTTCCACCAGTACTTCCAAAGAATATAAAATCTCCAGCCTTTGGTATGTAAGTTCCCTTTGTACGGAATAATCCTTTTGCTTTAAACCAATCACGCATGTGATCCACTCTTAGGTTATACGGGATGCTAGATGGGTATACATCACTAGATATGCCTGCTTGTTTCATACACCAAATCATAAAAGTTGTACACCAATCCTGACCGTTTGTAACCCCTATATCCCTTGCATACTTTGTATAATTGCCATTACCTTTATTTGCGGTAAAATCATCCAAATTATAATTAGAAGCTTTTTCATAATATCCTATCTGAGATGCTGCTATACGAACAGCTTCTGCCGCTGTCCCCGCGGTGATCTGCGTCAATTTCTGATATGCCGCACCCCCACGGTCTACGGATGCCCCCCTGCCTACTATTTTAATTTCAATTGCTTCTGCCTGACGGGCTCCTCCTGTCGTTCCAGCTGTCTCTCCATTCTTCGCCCAGCCAAGCCAGCCAATATCTGCCACATGCATTCTGTAATAGATATCAAAGTCATTTGCGAGATTCCCCTTTAATTTGATCTCTACTGCTTCAAGTTTTCTGGATTCACCGGTTGTTCCGGCAATCCCTCCACTATTCTTCCATCCCTGCCATCCCACATCCGACACATGTGCTCGGTACTCTATCCCGCTTTTTCCATCTGTATCCGCCAGATTGATTTTTAATCCTTCTAACTGCCTTTTCTCTCCGATTGTTCCGGCAAGCCCTTCATTGCTTACTGCACTTTTCCATCCTAAGTATGCACAATGTGCCTGATAGGTGAGATTTGGTCTGACAATAACATGTCTGCCTCCCACAGAAAATGCCGTATTTTTCTTTACCAGTTTAATCCGGATTGCTTCCGCCTGCAAAGCTAAACCTTCCGAACCTGCTGTCTCTCCGTTCTTTGCCCAGCCAAGCCAGCCAAAGCGGGCAACATGGACACAATAATAGATATCATATTTTTCAGCATAGGTTCCAGTAAGCTGAATCTGAATTCCTTCCATACGCTTTGACTGTTCCTCTGTTCCTGCAACCTGTCCGGATGTTCTCCAGCCCTGCCATCCGGTATCCTCAACATGTGCACGGTATTTAATCATGCTGTTTCCTTTATCATCCTGTAAAGTAATTTTGAGTCCCTCTAAGCGTTTTGTTTTACCGGTTGTTCCTGCTTCTGCTCCGTCCTTTACATTTGGCATCCAGCCGATTTCCTGAACATGAGCCTGATAAGAAATAGTCGGTAATGTTTCTTTCCTTTTTGTTGTTATCGTTGCCTCTGTTGTAATCGAATTATCTGATGTATTTTCTGTCGTTACCCTTACTTCTGTTGTGACAGGATTATTGGCTGTATTTTCCGTCGTTTCATCCTCCTCATAGGATTCATTATCTTCAAAATCGTAATCCAATTCATCCTCATCATAATTTTCATTCTCCACAAGCACCTGAATCTTCTTTGCGATTCGCTTACCCCTCTTATTCTTTGCCTTAGTCATTACAGTGATTGTACTTTTGCCTTCCTTCTTTGCCCTAACTACTATTTTCCCTCCTGACACCTTAGCGGAAATCACTTTTTTATTTGATACCTTAACCACTATTTTCTTGTTTGTTCCCGTTGTGGCTGTCACTTTGTACTTAACTTTTTCGTTCTCTCCCTCCTCCAATTTCAGAGACGTTTGTTTTACAACAAGCTTCTTAACAATTTTTCTTCCCTCAGCGTCTGCATTGATCGGAATGATTCCAACACCACCGATTATCATAACCAATGCCATCAAAAATGCTGCAATTCTTTGTTGTCCCTTCATAAATCTTCGTCCTAACATTTTTTCATCCTCCTGTCTCAAAATTTGTCAATATACCTCTTGTATATTTATATCAATACCTATTGGTATTAATTTCTTGTTTTATTGATATTCCTATACGAAACAAAAATCCATATATTCTTAATACCTACATCATACACGGATTTTTCCTCTAAAAAAGAAATTGTAGTATTTGTAAAAATTATTGTAATTTTTAACAGTCAATAACCCCGCAGCAAGCTACGGGGTATTTGACTCTCGCGGCATTCGTCAAATGGACATGCGAGCATGTCCGCTTAACTCATTGCTCGC
>CAJUBR010000151.1 GCA_910584695.1 uncultured Lachnospiraceae bacterium | reverse complement strand
GATAGCGATAGGTAAGAATCACTGCCCGTAGGACAGGCTCTTTTCCCCCGCTTCACACCGTACATGAGAGTTTCCCCTCATACGGCGCTCCATCGTTAATCATTTAGCATTAGAATTATCCAAAACATTCTCTTTAATTTCAAAATTATTTATTGCTTTCCTTAACCTGTTTAGTTTTCCCAAGTTGATGTATTTGCCATATTTACTAAAATAATGTCTTATGTCCTCCTGCTTTTTCGCATGAATTAGCTTATGAATATCCTTGTGGACAATAACCAGATTCCCATAGCTGTCATCCTTCTTTTTGCCCTCCTTTTTATGGTGGCAGTATATTTCTCCGTTCTGCAAGATTTTTCCTGTCACATAACACTTTCCACCTTGTGCAACATATCTGGATATTCGGTTGTCTGTGAACTGGATTGTTCTTCTCCTGTCCACCGTTTCCATCAAAGTTCTGATAGTCGATAAATCCATCCTAAGCTTTCTGTGTATTTCGCCTCTTCCCTGTGGTGTATATTTATTTACTGTCTGCGCCTTTTTCATTGGCACCCTCATTTTTACATATCCAATCGGGGCTACGGCAAAACCATCCAAAAACCTAAGCTGTTCACTGGAACCATATCTTTCCACAATGCTCTTGTTTATAATTATTTTGATTCCAGCGTATCTCTTTTTTTGCCTCCTTTTCCTATTTTTCTTATGCTTCATGCGTTCAATCTGTTTTCGGGACTTCAATTCTTTACCAAAACGATTTTTCATCACACAGTTTACCTGCCGTGCGATTCTGCCGCAGTCCTGGCTCACCAGCACCGCCATGCTGTAATAATTATGCACACCTATGACCATAGAGTTGTATTTTTGAACCTGTGCGTACCTGTCTTTCCTATCCTTTGCCATTTGTATTGCAGTAACCTGGCTGATGAGATTCCTTGTCACTTTCTGTATGGCTTTCTCCGTCATATGGCTTGTTGTAACAAGTTCCTTGCGTTTTTTCCGCACTTTCAGTCTGATGCCTAGAAATTCGGTGTATTTCTTCCGAAGATTGGTAATCTTGGACTTTTCCTCCGATATATCCAGCCTCAATCTCTCTTTCAGCCATTGCTTCACTGCATGGAACACCTTTTCTGCCACGGCATATGACCTACAGAATATTTTAAAGTCATCGGCGTAACGCACAATGTACATCTCTTTTAGCTTCGTGTGCTTTTTCAGCATGTTCATTTTGCTGTCTTTACAGGAATATTCATGCCTGGTAGGAATTTCTACCCACTGGCTCTGCACCCACCAGTCTAATTCATTGAGAACAATATTTGACAGCAGTGGGGACAAGATTCCTCCCTGCGGCGTTCCCTTTGTGGGATATACAATTTCTCCGTCTGGCATTTTAATTGGTGCTTTCAGCATTTCCTTTATTATCGAAATCAACTTTTTATCCCTTATTCCCAACGCCCACATCTGCTTTATCAGCTTGCTGTGGTCTACGTTGTCAAAGAAGCCTTTTATATCGACATCAACAACAAAATGTAGTTTTCCAGCATACATGTAACTGTTAGCCTGTGCCAAGGCGTTTTCGCACGACCTGTTTGGTCTGAATCCATAACTTTTGTCATAGAATTTTGCTTCACATATCGGCTCCAGAACCTGCAATATGCATTGCTGTACTAACCTGTCCTCAATCGTTGGTATTCCGAGCGGTCTGTATTTTCCACTGCCCGGATATTTCTCAATCTCTACCCTCCTTACCGCTTTTGGCTGATACCATTTCAACTTGGTTTTGACTTTTTCAATGAATTCCTTCTCGCTCAAGCTTTTGACCTGTTCTATTGTGTATCCGTCCACTCCTGCGGTATCACTGCCGCCATTGTTTCGGATGTTGCGGTAGGCAAGCCTGATATTATTGTCAGAACTTATCAGTCCCATAAGGTTTTTAAATATCTCTCCCTTAGAACTTCTCTCATACAGTCCGTCAAATATCTCTTGCGTATCATAGTATTCATTGTTTCGCAATTTCTGCGATTTCAAAATTTGTTTTGGCATAGGAACATCACTCCTTTCATGGGCGGGTGAATTTTTTGTCTTACTCGAACCCTACGTCTGAATGATAATCCTAATACTTTCATGACTAATGACTCGTGGCTATCCCTCCACAGCTTGTTATCACTGCTTCACAGGTACTGTGCCACTGCTCTTGCCACCTGTTAATGTGCTTATTGTTCTTCGTCACAAACGTAATAATACGCAGGTAGCCTTCCACGTTCCAACAGACCTATCTGTTCATAACTGCCTTAGGTTCTTGCTCTGAGCCTGCCAGCTTGATACTGCCTGTAACAGTATATGGTCTTTCATAACGACGATTTTTACTCAACCACACTGGCTCTGCTTTTGCAGCATGTGCATTTCTACACATTTATCCTTTAGACCCGTACATTCACAATTTCGTCAGGAATTTCTTCCATTCTCGCCATAGCAGTCTTATAGACCCCATAAGTTTCATGCACATCTGGCACCTCTGCCAAACTTTCCTCGGCTTTACGTTAGGATGCACTTCCTCAATTCTTCACCGTGCTTTGCACCCAGACCGTTTCCAGTCTACGCACAACGGAGTATTAGGGTGGCATTTCAAGGCGTTACCCTCTCATTCTACCTATCAGTCTGTCAGTTCTACTAATCAGAACTTTCACGTTCTTTTATTAGTGCCTGTTTTTGTATGCAGTTTCCTACAATTTTATATACAGGAACGTGTCGCACCTTCATGAATAAATGCAATTTCCTCTGGTGGCACTCCTTTCCCCACCAGCTTATTTTTTATATCCTCATAAACATTAAATGTACCATCCCCTTTCGGTGTTGATAAATCACAAAAAATTAGCTGCGTGGACTTCTGCTCCTTTGTCTGCTCCCATATCTCAAATGCCTTTCCGACACAGG
>CAJUBR010000150.1 GCA_910584695.1 uncultured Lachnospiraceae bacterium | reverse complement strand
TTAAGCCTAAAATCATTAGCCTCGTTATAATTTTTTGCGGAATTTAGGTTATAAAACAATTTTCAAAATAAACATTTTCTGCTGTTATAAGACAATTTCCATCTTCAACCATCTGCCCACTATCAAAAGCACAATTTCTAAATTCTACTGTAACTCCATATGCTGAACGATTCTCACTAATGTATCCATTACCCTTAATAAAACAATGATCAAAACTCATACTTACATTCGATTCTGCTTCTATAGACATTTCATAATTATTTATAAGCGTACAATTCTTAAACTCCAATTTTGAATTCTTACCTGCCTGAATACAAGGATAAGACATTGAATCACTTTCAAGAATCAATATCTTATTTTCAAAATCCTTCTTCCCACCAGCCTCTATTTTAATTCCGTCTCTCCCAATCCGTTGTTCTTCCAACTGTCCCTGCGGTCCATACATCTTTGTATTATATCCTTCCTCATCAGAATATTGAAGTGCATCTTCCCATGTATTTGACTGCGCTTCTCCACCTAAACCAGAAACGGGTGTTGTCCTTGCTCCACATTCTGGACAGAACACCCCATCCGAAAACTTTGTTCCACATTTCTTACAAATCATCTTAATCCTCCCTATATATATTCTTTTTGCCACAATAGTTACAAAATTTCACCTCATGCTGTATCTCTTTTCCGCAGCCTGTACAAAACATTGTCCTGCTTTTTGGTTGTTCCTCAATCATTTCTTTATAATCATTTTGTACCTTATCATAAACTGTTTGTGATTCACTTGTCAATTTTCCATCTTTATTTACCAGTGGTACACCGATTATTTCATTCACTGCCTCTGCCAGAGCATATGTAACATAAGCCAGTTCCTCTTCTTCCTGACTTAGATCTCCCTCCGCAATCTCTCTGTTAAGGTTCCGGATTTTCCCTTCCGTCATATTATCGAGTTCCTCTGCAACATTAGCAAACACTTTATTCAAATCCACCAGCAGGCTTCGAAGCATCTCTGATTTCTTAGAAACAGCATTGCACATGGTTTCTGATATCTTCATCTGCTCTACTGCCTTTTTCGCTTCTGCAAGCATTGTATTAGCCTTTTCCAGATTCTCATCCGCATTGATGTTCGCTGATATTCCTGTAAATAACACAATCGGGGCGGCGATCGTTGCCAGTGGAGTAAATGACAGTCCCAGAGACAGAGAAGATCCCGCTATCGCAGCAGCACCAACGATATCACCTGTAGCCAGACAGGCTCCTGCGAGAGAGACGCCTCCTGTCACTATGGACAGTGAGCCACTGGCTGCCAGTCCGATCAGAGCACCCGTGGCGGCCCCGGCAGTGCCGCTTGAAATTGTCGAGGAATAGATATTTGACATTTCTCTTAATTTAAGTGCACTCTGTTTATTAATCACAAGTTTCGAATCCTTTTCTTTAAAATTAAGCCCCGCATTATTCAATCTCTCAAATGCCTGAAGAAACTGCTTCACAGAGCTATCCAGCACATTCGTTTTTGCATATCCGAAAGCAAGCAGTGATTCTTCCATTTCATTTCTTGAACTTTCCAGTGAAGATTTTGCATCTTCATATATATGCTGTGCCTTTCGTGAAACCCTTTCTGCATCTTCATTTGTCTGTTTCGCTATCAGATGCCCTCCTGCACCGAGAACACCTGCTACACCTGCAATAATTAATGGTAATGGCATACGATAACCTCCTTTTCATTTGTTCTTGCCATACAAAAAACTTTTAAACTCTCCCATCGTCTTATAACGGACCTGTCCACCCAGTTTTTGGGTAATCCTATTTGCCCCCGAAACCATACTCTCTGCATCTCCTGTCTGATAACCATATTGAATTTCTGAAAGAGCATCATCAAAACAATCCTGATAATCTTTAAAATATGCTTCAAGATAAGATTCTAATTCTTCCCGGAAAGCCCTTGCCTGTGCTGTAGCCTGCTCGCATTCGGCAATGATCCTTAATCTTTCCTGATGCTCTAATTCCTTGATCTTTAAGGTATTCATCAGCTCGCCATAATACTTGCTGGTCATTACAGAACCTACCAAAGCACCCACGGCTGCACCCACTACTGGTATGGGAATCAGTGCCTGACCTACTGCTATCGAATAACCTGTAGTTATTGTACTAAGTCCTTTGTCACCAAGTTCCAATAAACATTCCTGTGTCGTGATCTCTCCGCTGGCATACCGCTTCAATGTATCTCCGGTTGCTGCTACTGCGGTAATAACTTTTCCCGGAATATTCGATTGTGTTAACGCCTGTATAAACTTAGAAGATGACTTAGAAAGAGTATGCGATACTACAGTTAATCCACTGCTCATAACATACCCTGTGGCGGCAGCTTTACCAGTATCTACTACAATGTTACCAATGGCTTCTCCCACATCTTTCTCTCCCTTTACCACATCTACAAAATTCATTATTCCTGACATGGTTAAAGTCATTTCCCCGGCATTTACTGCCCCAGATATTCCTGCCTTATGTCCTGTATTCACTATATTTTCAACAGTATCTTTTGCCAACTGCCCCTGTATCGCTCTTCTTGCTGTATTATCATCCTTTAAAGCTGCCTTTTTCCCCTCTGGCGTAAGCTCTAGCCCTTTACTCTTATAATACGCTTCATTTTCAACCATTTCTTTGTTTGAATGACTTCTTTTCTGATTATTATATAACCGTGATACAGGTTTGACGTTATAATCACTATTGGCTGCCGATTTTATATTGTCAGATTTCAGCCATGGATTATTTTTGTTTTCATCAAATGTTTTCTCCAAAGGTCTGGTATGATCACTTTCTGCAAGATGGCTCTGCCAGTCATCTCCATATAAAGATTTTGCTTCTTTTACAGTTTTTACAAGCTTCTTTCCCGTATAGGGATCAATTACATCTTTTCCACTGCTAAATGCAGCTTCCTTAGCCTGCCTCTTGGCACTGGCACTATCATATAAAGCACGATTTCCTGTATATGTATTTGGTTGGGCATACTCAACTGC
>CAJUBR010000149.1 GCA_910584695.1 uncultured Lachnospiraceae bacterium | reverse complement strand
TAAATTTGTATTGCAAGGTACCGGTTCCACCTGTTGCAGATGCTGCAAGGCTGACTCTGCTTCCCTTCTTCACACCTCCGCTCGGATTTGCCGTAAAACTTGTAATATTGATATCATATATAGGAGGCACATCCTTATAACTATATATATAATCCACCTGCAGATTTTCTGCAGGTGCTGCAAATGTACCCTGAGCATTGGAAGGCATTGTCTTTAATGTATATCCGCTAAATATGCTGCTGTTATACTGAACATTGGCAGGATATGTTCTATATGGTCTTCCTACCACTCCCACTCTGTAAATGGATTTTAAAATTTTTCCACTTTCATTCTTATAATTAATTGTCACTTTTCCCGGTTCACCAGACGGAAGAGTTTCCAATGTATTTGAAGACTTATCATAAAGCATACAACCCTCTGCCTTTAGCCCTTCTGCCATCTCAGCAGTACTTCTCCATGAACCCTGTGATAAAATAATATATGCATCTGTAGTAATATCATCGTTCTTATACGAATAATATTCTGAATCGTCATCCTCTGTCATTACATCCCCAGGCCATTTAGAACTATATTCTGTCTCTTTCCCATCCGTAGAATACACATAGATATTCGGTGGAGTAGAAAAATCACTCTTCTTTACCTTAACACAAAAGACTCCATCGCTGACTGTCGGTTCTGCACTTCTTTTATAAGTAATCGTTTTCGATAGAGAAGCCCCATCGTCTGTAGAAGTACCTGTTAAGGTCAGCTTTGTTTCCTCTCCATACCCTGTGTCGCCTCCAATCTGAATCACGTCATTCGTATTATAAGGAAGTTTTTCTCCGTCATTTATTGAATAATATGTATTTTTTGCCTTGTTTGCCCTTAATGTAATATCAAATGTATCCGCAGAATAAGTAGTAGCATTATTCTTTGTCTTTGCACTGACACTTGCCTTCACAATACCAGAACCTTCTAGCAGAATTACCCCATGACTATCACATGTAACAGATACTTTGCCACCATTTACCACATATGTCTTGCCTGAATAAGCATCCTTAAGCGTTTCTCCTTCCTCAAAGACAGAACCCACCTCAATTTCAAACGTTCCTGCCTTATTTGGCAGTGCAATCACTACCTTATCCTCATCCTCTTCTTCCAAATGATAAGTCCTGCTAAAGGTGTACGGGGAATCAGACAATTTGTTATGCTGCCCTGCACCTACGGATATATGATTATTTCTAAACTGTCCCACCTTTTGCCAGTGCTCCAGTACAGAAGCTTTTGAACCAGTTACACTATTCCAGTCCATATCTGTACGGTATCTTTGATCCAGATAATCACTTCCAGTAAAGAAATCCGTCCAGCCAAGCCCTCTGTTTATTTCATTCCCATAGTAAATCTGCACACCACCCGGTGCTAACAACAGACAGGTTCCAAGTGCCATATTTTTTGTATTGTCAGCGTTCCATACGCCCGTTGTACTATCCCCATCATCGTGGGAAGAGATATAGCTTAATACATTATAGTTCGGATCACTGTTGATGTCAGCCGCATAGCTTGCATAAGTATTTTCCATACCTGTAGGATCCCCGCTCTTATTGAACTGGAAGTTAATCATGGAATCAAAACCATTTGAAAAATAACCACTTTTTCCCTGTCCATGTCCCCATGCCTCGCCTGTCATCCAGAAATCATCTGTCCACTGGGCACCTGCAGCAGTAGAATGCGTACTTCTCCATTCCTTTAATGCTTTATCTGCTTCCGTCTTCAAATCATTCCATGCGTCCATATCCACGTGCTTTGCCGTATCGCAACGGAAACCGTCCACACCATATTCCCGAACCCAGTCTGTCAGCCATTTAATGATATAATAACGAGGCTGTTTTTGATAACCGGTACTGCTAAAAAATGAATTCAGCTCATTTTGTTCCTTATCCAATCTGCCTTCCTTTGTCCACTTGGTCACAAGAAGCGGAGGAGTAGACACTGCACTTGCATCTTTCTCAGTAATCACATCTGGAAGTCCGCTTAAGCTCATGTGGATATCATCACCCCCTGCAGGTGTATAACCCGGATACTTTGCACGCACAAAGCCCGGCCCCCACCATTTTGTTGCCCATACATTTGACTCCTGATCCCAATAATTTGTTGATTCCGGATCACCACCCATTAAACTTGTGGCATTCCCATAGTAATATTCCTGCCAGTTGCCTTTTAACGCCCCATCAAATCCGTAATCCACCGCATCCTGCATAGTGGTATAGCCTACATGGTTCATAACGACATCCATTACTACCCTTATGCCACGCTTATGACAGCTGTCCACAAATTTTTTAAAATCTGCTTCCGTACCCATATTGGCATCTATCTGGGTATAATCAAGCGTCCAATATCCATGATAAGAATAATAAGGAAAACCGCCGTTTTCCGGATCCGGATATGTATTTGCATTATTGCTCCTCTTATTACCTGATGTATAACCGTGTACCTGTTCATAAGGAGCTGTGATCCAAATGGCATTGACACCAAGGTCATTAAAATATCCTTCCTCCACCTTCTGGGTCAAACCCTTTAAATCTCCACCATGCCACGTTCCGGGATTATTATACGTGTCAAGCCCCTGAACCGGTGTCTTTCCATCTGCTTGCATACCTCTTCCATAAGAATGGTCATTACTTTTATCCGCATTCAGAAAACGATCCGTCAAAACAAAATATACCGTAGCATTATCCCATGAGAATGCTTTGTTGCTTAAATCTGTGAAACCGGATGAGACTGCCGCCTCTGTTTCTACCGCCGGAAACCATATCCCGGCGGTAAATGCCAATACAAATACCATAAATAATGATAATATTTTTTTCCTTTTTCTTGCTATCATAACTTCTCCTTTATTACAACTTTATAATCACATAATGTTTAACCCTCTACTTCTTGATCTTGGCTTTAGAACCAACCCCCTTTGCTTTTAAAAGCTTCTTATAGGCTGCCAGCTTCTTCTCTGGCACTTTGATCGTTGCTTTGGCTGTGATTCCCTTAAAT
>CAJUBR010000148.1 GCA_910584695.1 uncultured Lachnospiraceae bacterium | reverse complement strand
CATCTGGATTATCTGAAGCAGTACCGTAAGGTTACATACACCAATCTTCTCACAAGCGGCAGGCTTAAAGCCTATCTTGCCGATGTAGACAGGCAGGCACAGGAACTCTTTGAAAGGCTCATAGAGGGTATGAAACAGACACAAGGCATAACGGAACGCCTAAAGGAAGAAAACGTCTTAGAATGGACAGGACGGCTCAATAACATAAGGGCTTGTGCGAGGGAGATTGTGAATGAAGAAGTTATTTACACATAAGCAACAGATTAGCGGCAGGGTAAAAATCCTGTTGCTTTTCTTCTTTTAGTGTTCGTCAGCTTGACAAATAAAGAGTTAAGGAATATAATTAAGCTCAGTTTTATACAAGGAGTTAATAAATATGCGGCAAGGTATTCTTAAATAAACTGTCAATTTGATAGTGGGAACAAAGAGTTTGTAGTCCCTTTTTCTTTTAAAGGGGGCTTGGTTTTTTGTACCCAGTTTAAGAATACTTTTATCATGTAATTTTATACATCCGAAGACACACAGGTGTTTTTGGCTTATTGAAGTTATTTACCCAGTGATAGGAGTATTTATCATTGGGTATTTTTACGCCCTTTTTTGGGTTCTGATAGGAGGAAAATTACATGAAAATAATTAACTTAGGCATTCTGGCTCACGTTGACGCGGGAAAGACAACATTAACAGAAAGTTTATTATATACCAGTGGTGCGATTGCAGAATTAGGGAGTGTGGATAAAGGCACGACAAGAACAGACACAATGAATTTAGAACGTCAAAGAGGAATTACGATTCAGACAGCAGTGACGTCTTTTCAATGGAAAGATGTCAAAGTCAATATTATTGATACGCCTGGTCATATGGATTTTTTGGCAGAAGTATACCGTTCTTTATCAGTTTTAGACGGAGCGGTACTATTAATTTCTGCAAAAGATGGCGTACAAGCACAGACCCGTGTATTGTTTCATGCGTTACAGACAATGAAGATACCCACAATTTTTTTTATCAATAAGATTGACCAAGATGGAATTGATTTGCCAATGATTTATCAGGAGATAAAAGAGAAACTTTCTGCGGAAATGATAGTCAAACAAAAGGTTGAGCAGCATCCCAATGTAAATATAATAGATGATGACAATTTGGAATGTTGGGATTCGATAATCACAGGGAATGATGAATTATTGGAAAAATATATATCTGGGGAACCGCTTAAAATGTCAGAATTGGAACAGGAAGAATGCAGGAGGTTTCAAAATGGCACGTTATTTCCTATATATCACGGAAGTGCAAAAAGCAATATAGGGATTCGGCAGCTTATAGAAGTGATTGCAGGCAGATTTTATTCATCAACACCCAGAGGTCAGTCTGAACTATGCGGACAGGTTTTTAAGATTGAATATTCAGAAAAAAGACGGCGTTTCGCTTATGTACGTCTGTATAGCGGCGTATTGCATTCAAGGGATATTGTCAAAATATCAGAAAAAGAAAAGATAAAAATCACGGAGATGTGCGTTCCGACAAACGGTGAATTATGTTCGGCAGATACGGCTTGCTCTGGGGAAATTGTCATTTTACCAAATGATATTTTACAGTTAAACAGTATTTTGGGGAACAAATCGCTGTTGCCGCAAAGGAAATATATTGAAAATCCGCTTCCTATGCTCCAAACAACAATTGAAGTAAAGAAATCTGAACAGCGGGAAATGTTGCTTGAAGCACTTACAGAAATTTCGGATGGCGACCCTCTTTTAAAATATTATGTGGATACTACAACGCATGAGATTGTACTTTCATTTTTAGGAAAGGTGCAGATGGAAGTTATTTGTGCCATTCTTGAGGAAAAGTATCATGTGGAGGCAGAAATAAAAGAGCCTACTGTTATATACATGGAAAGACCGTTAGGGAAAGCAGAATACACCATCCATATTGAAGTTCCACCGAATCCTTTCTGGGCTTCTATTGGATTGTCTGTAGAGCCGCTCCCTCTTGGGAGTGGGGTGCAGTATGAAAGTCGGGTTTCGCTTGGATATTTAAACCAATCATTCCAAAATGCGGTTATGGAAGGAGTCCGTTATGGCTGCAAGCAGGGGGTATATGGATGGGAAGTGACAGACTGTAAAATCTGTTTTAAATACGGATTGTATTATAGTCCTGTAAGTACCCCCGCAGACTTTCGGCAGCTTTCTCCTGTTGTATTGGAGCAGGCTTTGAAAAGAGCGGGGACAGAATTGTTAGAGCCATATCTCAATTTTGAGATTTATGCACCGCAGGAATATCTCTCACGGGCGTATCATGATGCTCCCAAGTATTGTGCAGATATTGTAAGCACTCAATTAAAAAATAACGAGGTCATTCTTAAAGGGGAGATTCCCGCCAGGTGCGTCCAGGAATATAGGAACGATTTAGCCCTTTTTACAAATGGACAGGGAGTTTGTTTAACGGAGTTAAAGGGATACCAAGTAGCCACTGGCAAACCTGTTTGTCAGCCCCGTCGCCCGAATAGCCGTATAGATAAGGTTAGGCATATGTTTCATAAGTTGACTTAACAGTTTGTATAAATTTTTTGTATAGAATGAGATTTGAAAGGATTAGAAAATAATCATGATGAAATGCGAATGGATATTGTGTCCTGTTTGTGGAAACAAAACTCGTAACAAAATTAGAAAAGATACCGTTTTGAAGAATTACCCTCTCTATTGCCCAAAATGTAGGCAAGAAAGATTGATTAAAGTTGATAATTTGCAGGTAACTATCATCAAAGAGCCAGACGCTTAAGACGCAGAGCCGATGAACTTGTGGGATAACTCACGGATCATCGGCTCTTTTTTATTTGGTATTTGGAAAGACAGGCCCACCAAATAAAAAAAACAATATTCGGGTGGGTTATTTTATTATACCCTAAATTACCCTCTGAATTTGTTTTCTAAATTTGGGGGGATTTTTTATGTTCTTTTTTCGGGCAGCTGTCCATCTGCTCATGCAATGCAGAGTTTATCTATACATAGCATGTTTGGGAATGGCAGGAAGTCAGTTAAAAAAATTTCCGACCATGCAACGCTACTTCTCACCATGAAACCAGAAGTAGAATCTCCACTTAACAGAATTAGTATCACTTATAACCGTAAAGGTCACAGAACCTTTGCGGTTT
>CAJUBR010000147.1 GCA_910584695.1 uncultured Lachnospiraceae bacterium | reverse complement strand
GGAACCGGTTTTTATATTCAGGCCCTTTTATATGATACTTCATTTGAGAAAACTGGTGGATCCATATATCGTGAACAGTTGACCCGGTATTATGAACAGTATGGTGCCCATATGCTGCATGAAAAACTCAAAGAGATTGACCCTGTTTCTTACAAAGAAATTCATGAAAACAATGTCAAAAGAGTCATACGTGCCCTTGAATTCTATTATGATACCGGTTACCCCATTTCCAAACACAATACCGAGGAAAGAAAAAAGGGATCGCCTTACAATTTTGCGTATTTTGTCTTAAATTTGAAAAGAGAACTTTTATATGATAGAATAGAAAAACGTATTGATCTTATGATAGAAAATGGTCTGGTTGAAGAAGTAAGAAAACTTCTTTCCATGGGATGCACAAAGGATATGATATCCATGCAGGGTCTTGGATATAAAGAACTCATCCCCTATTTGAATGGTGAATGTACTTTGGATGAAGCAGTCTATATTCTGAAACGAGATACCAGACATTTTGCAAAACGTCAGCTTACCTGGTTCCGCAGGGAGAAAGAAGTAATATGGGTTGATAAATCTGTATTTTCTTCTACCGGAGGTATCCTTAAGTTTATGCTGCAGCAGCTAACAGAGAAACATATCTTATAAAACGCTATAAGGAGATATATGAATTTGAAACACAAAGAGAAGATACAATTGAATGAAAGCTTAGAAAAATATTATCAGACAATGGGAATTTCAAAAGAAGTATTTTATTTCTGCCAGCAAATGGAAGAAACATTAAAAGAACGTTTTGAAAAAATTGACCGCATTACGGAGTGCAATCAGTTAAAGGTATTAAAGGCGATGCAGGAGCATCATCTATCAGAAGCACATTTTGCACCTACCACCGGCTATGGATATAATGATATCGGACGGGAAACCTTAGAAAAGGTGTATGCCTCTATCTTTCATACACAGGCAGCTTTAGTACGTCCCCAGATCACCTGTGGTACACATGCATTACACTTAGCATTATCCTCTAATTTAAGACCGGGAGATGAATTGATTTCTCCGGTTGGGAAACCCTATGATACAATGGAAGAAATCATTGGAATCCGTCCTTCAAAGGGTTCTTTAGCAGAATATGGGGTCAGTTATAAGCAAGTGGAATTGCTTGATGATGGTACATTTGATTATGAGACCATCCAACATGCAATTTCCCCAAAAACAAAGATGGTTACGATTCAGCGTTCAAAAGGGTATCTTACAAGACCTACCTTTTCCGTTACACAGATTGGCGAATTAATTCAATTTGTCAAAAATATCAATCCCAATATCATCTGTATGGTAGATAACTGTTACGGAGAATTTGTGGAACTTAACGAACCGTCCGATGTTGGGGCAGATATGGTGGTGGGTTCTTTGATCAAGAACCCCGGTGGAGGTCTTGCACCGATTGGCGGATATATCTGCGGGACAAAGGAATGTGTGGAAAATGCTTATTATCGTCTGACAGCACCCGGACTTGGAGGAGAAGTAGGGGCAACCCTTGGTGTCAATAAGGATTTTTTCCAGGGATTATTTTTAGCACCACAGGTTGTGGGAGGTGCTTTAAAAGGAGCAGTACTTGCTGCTAACCTATATGAGAAATTAGGTTTTTTATGTGTACCGAATGGAACAGAAGAACGATATGATATTATTCAGGCTGTTACCTTTCATGATCCTGAAAAAGTAATTGCATTTTGCGAAGGAATCCAGTATGCTGCTCCGGTGGATTCCCATGTTACACCAACTCCGTGGGCAATGCCGGGATATGACAGTGACGTTATTATGGCGGCAGGTGCATTTATTTCAGGTGCTTCTATTGAATTGTCGGCAGATGCACCTATGCATGAACCGTTTACAGTTTATTTTCAAGGCGGACTTTCTTATCATCATGCCAAATATGGTATTATGAAATCCCTTGCACAATTGGAACACAAAGGTTTATTAATGTTTCCTTGTGGATTTTATTGAAATATGTTATGATAATCTAATGTGTAAAATTGATAACAAAGGAGTATTGTGTATGGCATCCAATACAAGAAAAAATAACTGGACACTTATCATTATATTACTATGCGGTATCGTACTAGGCGGCTATCTGGGAACCTTGGCTTCCAAGGTAAGCTTTTTAAGCTGGCTTAGCTATGGTAATACCTTCGGTCTGACTTCTCCTATCGTTTTAGATTTAGGGATTTTGGTGTTGACTTTTGGTCTGACTATTACAATAAATATAGCCAGCATTATTGGTTTGGTTATTGGTATTATTGTATACCGGTTAATCTAGAAGGCGGTGAATATATGAATTTTCATGATAAGAAAGAGATTCCACCCAAATATATATATTTGTTTTTGACAATGATCTGTTTTATTCTGCTATTCCTTTCCGTGATATTTGAAAGCAGATTCTCACTACTTAAGACGGTTACCGGTGCAGTGATAACACCAATGCAGTCCGGCATTAATACAGTGGGGAGTTCTATTTATAACAAAGTGGCAAATCAAAAAGAAAAGGATGCATTAATTTCCCAAAATAAAGAATTGTCAAATAAACTGGATGAATATTCTGCACAGATGAAGGTATATGAACAGGAAAGTTATGAGCTGAAACGTCTACAGGATTTGCTGGCTTTACAGGAACAATATACCGACTATAAGACAATTGGTGCAAGAGTCATTGCAACAGATTCTACAAATTGGTTTTCTGTTTTTATTATTAACAAAGGTACCGATGATGGTGTTCAGGTTGGCTGCAACATTTTAGCGGGAAACGGACTTGCCGGAATTGTTACTGAAGCAGGGAAAAACTATGCAAAAGTTCGGGCAATTATTGATGATAACAGCAATGTCAGTGCAAATGTCTCAGGAACTAAAACATTATGTACGATTTCAGGTGATTTAACTGCAATAGACGACGGGTATATCAATGTAGGTTATATTAACAAATCCGATACCATCGAGGATGGTGCTGAACTTGTAACTTCTCATGTAAGCGATAAGTTTCTTCCGGGACTTTTGATTGGCTATATTACAGAGGTAGAGATGGATGCAAATAATCTTACTAAATCTGCAAAGTGTATTCCAGCAGTTGATTTTAATAATCTTCAGGAAGTATTAGTCATATTAGACTTAAAAGCAGATTATCATACTAATTCTACCGATAAG
>CAJUBR010000146.1 GCA_910584695.1 uncultured Lachnospiraceae bacterium | reverse complement strand
GCCTGAATACTTAGCGAGGTACTTTCGAGCTTAGTATGAAGGTATGCCTTGGCTCATGCCCAGCGTTGATCTTGTTTATATTGTACAACGGTCGGTAACGAAAACAGAGTTTCGCAATTACCTAAAAGTAAAACTGTAATTTACTATACTTTCCGCTTATTTTTTTGTCAATCCGTTTCAGATTTTTTTAGCAGCATCCATTTTTTCTATTGATCCATGAGACAGAAACATCCATTGCGGCACGGCACGCCTTTGTCTGGTCTAATGCGTTTAACATAACAAAATCATGTATCATTCCTTGAAATCTTACTGCTGTCACATCTACGCCCGCTTCCCTGAGCTTTCTGACATATGCTTCCCCTTCATCCCGTAAAACGTCAGCTTCCCCATTTATGATCATGGCATCCGGAAGTCCCTTTAACTGTTGGATATCTGCCCTAAGAGGAGATGCGGTAATACGGTTCCGGTCACAGTCTGACGTGGTATACTGATCCCAAAACCATATCATTCCCTCCCTGTAAAGATAATATCCCCTTGCAAACTGACGGTAGGAATCTGTGCAAAAACAAGCGTTTGTAACAGGATAATATAAGAGCTGTTTTTGGATATATGGTCCGTTCCGGTACTTTGCCATCAGCGTCATTGCAATTGCCATATTCCCTCCCACACTGTCTCCTGCTACCGTCAGAGTACATGGATTCTCGCAAATATCCATTTTTTGTAAAATCATTGGAAGCCTGCACAACACATCATAACATTGTTCTATTGCAACAGGATAACGTGCTTCCGGCGAACGGCTGTATTCAGGAAATACCACAACAGAATCCGTCCTTGCCGCCAATTCCCTCACCAGCTTTTCATGGGTATGAAAACTTCCAAAAACCCATCCTGCACCATGAATATAAAAAATAACATCAGCAGGGGAAGCAATCGATTGGGGACAGACGATATAAACCTTAATCTCTCCCCATTTTCCCGTATTTACAATCGTGCTTTGTATGTCTGCCGGATACATATCAATCGGTGTACTCTGTGCCGTTTCCAATACTTTCCTCCCCTGCTTTGGCGGCATTTGAAAAATAAGAGGAGGAGTCGAATTGGCATTACAGACCGCTTCTGCCTCTGGTTCAAGCAATATTCTTTTTCTCAAAATTAATTTTCCTAATTATTTCCTTACCTCCATTATATTCCTTTTTTTAAAAACCGATACCAGAGGAAACACGCAGATTTTAGTGCCTGCACGCTTCCACACTTTTTAGAAAAAGCGGATTACCTACTCTTTCTTTCCACCCCATCTGTTCACTCAGTATCCGAATCTGTTCCTCTAAAGAAACCTTTCCATAATCCTTATCCATCTTAAGTACACTTTCCTTTAATTTTTGTAAATATTTCTTACTGTGCCATAAAAGTTCCTTCCACTCTTTCCCATCATAAACCCTGTCCCATGCAGGACAACAATATTGAATTTTATCTAGCACTGTCATCTTTTCTAATGACTTCTCACTTTTTTCTTCATCCGTAAAAATAGGAAAATCCTTTTGATCCGGTATTGCATCTCCTGAAAACAACACATTTTCTTCCTCAAAAATATAAGATACATGCCCATGCGAATGTCCGGGTGTTTCCAATATCCGTATTGACACCTGCCCCTCCGGTAAAATAACATCTCCTTCCTTCACCGTTTTGTCTACTCGTACCGGTTTCGATACTAATTTGTAAAAATTAGGGATTGGGCGTTCCCTGAATTGAAGCTCTATATTTTCTATCCAGTCTTTTTCTTTTTCCGACGCATAAATCTCACAGCCTGATATTTTTTTAATTTCGGCAGCACCACCCATATGATCCGGATGTGCATGGGTCAAAAAAACTGCTTTAATCTCTTTCATGCTTTTTCCCAGCTTTTTCATATATTCCGCTATGATCTTTTCACTGCCTGCAACACCGGAATCGATCAGATAACAATTCCTGCCTGTTATTAAATACATATAAACATATCGTTTTACCTGTTCTGTTACCCAAAAATCCATACGAATCTGATACACGTTATCACAAATCTTCATCTAACCCCTCCTATTCTCCAACGATAATCGCCTTGGCATCCACAGAATTTTCTCTCTTTGCTGCTATTTTTCTATATTCTTCTGAGCTAAAGCATGCCTCTAACTGCTCTTTATTCTCCCACTCAATGATAATGACACGGTCCGGCTTCCATTTTTCGGAAAGCGGCATCACACAATCCGTGCGGATCAAATACCTCCCTCCGTAACCTTCTACAATCGGCTTTACTTCCCGAATATAAGATTCATACTCCCTATTATCCCTGTTTTCATCTATGATAACTGTTGCAATAAAATATACCATATATTCTCCTTTTCTATGCAAGTATCCGCTTGCATTATACTTAAAAATATTGAGATTGCCGAACGAACTCAAAAATCTCCTGACAAGACCATAAAAATAATCCCTCGTGTGACAATCCCGCCTTAAATAATACCATCCATAAACACCTGAATACTGTTCCTAATATATGCCTCCTTTCCCGTATTCGTCAGCTTCGCCCCAAAAGATGCAGTTAAAAATACAAATCCAAAGTTCATGGATAAAAACATCATGGCCAGATGTTCAGCGTCTGCATTGCTGATTTTTCCTGCCTGATACATTTCCCCAAAATACCGGACTAAAACCTTTTTAAACACCTGTGGCACCTTTAAGATTTCTTCTGCCGTATACGGATATAACTCCGGAGTTCGAAGTCCAATCGAAATCTTGACCATACGCGGGGTTACTTTTCTCATATAAACCTCTGAAAAAGATGTTAAATCCTGTTTCAAATTCCCGACATAAGAAAAATCCGATTCCGACAAATCAGGATTCCATTTCGGAAGCTGCATGGCAGATAATATAATCTCCTTTTTCCCTTTGAACTTCCGGAATATCGTACACTCATTGACACCAGCCCGTATCGCAATATCCTTCGTTGTAGCTGCCAGATAACCCCGCTCCATAACCAGCTCCATAGCGGCGTCAATAATTTTGTTCTGGGTTTCGTCTAACATACCAACCTCCTTTGCAAGTATTCACTTGCATTATAAAAAAGAAAAAAGGAGATGTCAAGCTCATTTTTTCTGCAATCTCCTCTTTTCCACCCATTCTGTTTAGGTAATTGCGAAACTTCTTATTTTCAAAATCTAGTTGTGCAATATAGACAATGTCATAAGCAGGGTGCTTTGGAGCCGTTGGTACTTCGCATTGAACACTTAGTGAGT
>CAJUBR010000145.1 GCA_910584695.1 uncultured Lachnospiraceae bacterium | reverse complement strand
TAACCATCTAAAATAATCGTAGTTTTTAACACTTCAATCATTACAGAAGGCCCCCTGCTCATACAAATCCACACAAGAGTCAGCATACTAAATGTCAAATATGGATACAGTAATTGTAATACTTTTTTTCTCAGAATATCATAATTTCCTTTATTCTCCCAATCACTATTTAAAGATAAAAGGATACCTGAAACTATAAAAAAGATCGGTATATGAAATGAATATATCCAATTATACAAAAAACAAACCCGTCCATTTACATGCCCCAAAACTACACAGATTATTGCAAACCCTTTTACAGAGTCTACCCAATGTTCGCGCTTAGTCATCATTTTCCCCTTTTACATATTATTTTGTATTATTTGCTTATATTATCATAAATTTTCTATAATTTCAATGTCCGGTTCATCAAATCCAAAACAGGGAATAGAAAGGCTCCAGTGCTGACACACTGGAGCCTTTTGTTGTCGTCCTGCATGGACTTTTTACTTCTCTTTTGCCTATTGGCATTATAGCATATGCAGTTTTTGATTGCAAGATGCATTCATTTTCTCTACACTCCGATAAATTCCATATATCTATATTATCATAACTTTCCTCGGTTTCAACGTTTGGCTAAATCCGATTCCCGTTCTCATGCATGGTCCGCCTTTATGGCAAAAAATAGAGCATATAGATTTTCAATTTCTATATGATCTAACGCTGTTACTATATTTGATTTTAATTGATATGACTGATTATGCTAACTGCATAACTTTCATTTCAATTTCTCTGAGTTCATCAATTGATAACAGCGGAACACACTCTGCAATTTCATCAAGCGTCATTTTCCTTTTTTTTATCAATCTTTCTGCGGTTTCTCTTGCGTTGTTTAATGCCGCTTCATTCCTCATATCTTCCATAATTTTACACATGGCAGCAACTCCTTTCTCGTCTTGCTTAAAATATCGTGCTTTTTTAGCAAGTGCTTCATAATTCATATCATCAGGATTAGTGCATAAAAAATCGTGCATTAGCTTTCCAATTTCATCGTTGCCTCTATACTTCCCATTCACATATAAAATATGCGAACCGTCGCCAAACAATACTTTATTTTCTCCGATAGTAACATATCTCTCTACTGGATATATCGGTTGGTTTCCTTTCATTACATCATTTTCTGTTATGAAAATTACATAGCTGTCGGGAATATCCTCAGTATCATCACCAGACTTTAATATGTGTGCGTCCAACAGGCTGCTGTTATGCCTTGCTCTCTTTGCTCCTGCGTCTTTCCTCTGAATTTCCACATCAAATTCCTTACCGGTGCTGTCAATCGCATAAACATCTAAAATAGCCGAACGTCCTTGCAAATTCTTCAACGGCTCTTGTGTCCTAACCGATTTAATTTTTGTATCCTCTCGCCCTAAAACAATCCGCAATATCAGTTCCACGCCCTCAAAATTATCTGCAAGGCATACAGCCATAAAATCATCGTCCATATACCGGAGTGCTTTCAGACGCTCCAAGTCCTGTTGATGTGTCTGCTCCGTTGTATTCAAAAATATCACCTTCTTCCACTACTTTTATTATACATCGAACAATCCCTTTTGAAAACTGAATTTTTTTGAATTCCAATCCGGATACGTCGCGGCTCTGCCGCGGTCCCGCCGCGTACGGCGGAAAATTTCCATTAAACCGCTGGCGCAGTTTAGGGGCTTCCATGAGCCGCGTCATGGAATAGCAAGCAACGCAAGTGTGGGAACACACTCGCTATTTTTCAGATTTTGGCTGACGCCAAAATTTGAAAAATCCTTGTTGGGGAGAATCCCCAAACCCCTTGTAGAAACGGCTGCGCCTTTTTTCAAAAATCCTGAATATCTAAATTTCCAGTTCTGCACTTTTTTCATTTTTCTTAAACGGTGTATTTCTATTTCTCTCATACTCTGTCCCTATCCTTTCTCCCAAAATCTTCTCCACATTGTTTCTGACGGTTTCCAGTTCCTTAACCTTTCCATTCAGTTCCTTTATTTCAGAATTCAGGATTTTCCGTTCTTCCAGATATTCCTTATGCTGCGCTATCATCTGCCGTATATCTAAAAAGGTAGTGTCAATTCCATTTTTTTTCATGTACAAATCCGCCACATTAAATAGCAAAATTTCATCTTTATGTATAGTCAGGAATTCGCTTCCCACAGGTTCCCTCTTCGCCTGCGCTGCTGTCTTTTTAAACTTCACATAATTTTGACTATATTTAATTTTTTCGGACAGGGCTTTTCTTGATTTTTCCAAATCATTTAACCGGCCCGTAAGTTCGTCTCTCATAAGATACCTTTCTTCCAGCCTGCTTAAAAGTGCGGCATCCGTCATGATCTGATTCTGCTGGAGGTAATTCATGGTCTTCACCATGGTATTGATGTTTTCCATTACAAGTGCATGTTCGTATCCTTTGGATTGCTGTGCCTCCATATTTTTGGAAATGTCAACAATGAGGTTCATGCCATTTTTTATTTTAAGTTTCTTCTTATCCTGTTCGCTTTCCCGTTTGGATGTTTTCTTTTCATTTCCTTCCTCAGATACAAAAGATTTATCCCCTATCCTCTTTTGGATAATTTCTTTTGTATAGGATGGGCCGATGGTTTTGGTCCTTGTAAATTTAATCTGTCCTTCTGCTGCAGCTTTAAATTCCAGTAATTTATCCGTCTCTTTATATTCAAAACCTTCCATTTCCATGATATGGAGAAAACCCTCATAATCCGCTGCTTCTTTTACTGCCTGGTCAATGGCATCCTTTATTTTGTTACGCCAGCTGGTTTTGCCTTCCTGCTTATTATACCTGTTCCAGCTTTTCCCTTTTTCTCCTGATTTCTGTTCGATTACTGACAGGTTATTTTCCCTGCAGATTTTATCGTTAATATTCATCATGCGGTATTTATGCCAGGCGGGCATATGATATTTTTTATAATCCACAAAAGATGTGGAATTGAAAATGATATGGTTATGGATATGTCCCTTATCGACATGTGTAGCAATCACGTATTCATATTTCCCTCCCAGCATCTGGTCAGCAAATTCTTTTCCGAGTTCATGTGCTTTCTCCGGTGTAATCTCATCATCCGGGGAAAAAGACTGGATAAGGTGATAAGCAATCCGTCCGCTCTGGTTCCTCGCTTTCTCACCTGTCATCTGCATTTCTATATCTGCAGCCGGAACGGAACATCCAACAGAGGATACCAGACTGCCATCCTCTGTTTTTTCCGGATTGATAATATAGTCGATTGCCTTTTTCAGGGTACTTGTAATTGGTTTGATTTTTGATACTGCCATTCTTCCTCCCTATATTGTCAAGTGATTTTCCTTAAAAAATCAAGGAATTTATAGTTA
>CAJUBR010000144.1 GCA_910584695.1 uncultured Lachnospiraceae bacterium | reverse complement strand
AGATTATTTTATACTTTGATGGTAAGAAAGAGAGAAAGCAATTAACAGATAAAGAAAAGCTCACAGAAAACGAGAATGTAAATGAAAATGAGGTAATAAATTCACAGGCAGCATATGTAAGTGAACCAGAAAATCAAGAAAATATTGAAAAGGGTGAGATAGATACGAATTTGGATGATAATAATTCAATATATGGCGATGTTCTAATAGATGAAATATATAAGTATATGATACCGGAGCAATCGTTTGATGTTACGTTAGATGACTGGGGAGAAGTTACCTTTGTATCTTGTAAGCCGACTTATGATGTCGAACATGAGTATGCTTCATTTTTCCTGCTTAGGGATGAACAGATATTATATAGATTTCCTTATCGTTATGAAGATAATACAATGGGGCATGAAGGTTCTTTTGCCAGTGTTGGTGCTGTTGCTTTTCAGGATATCAATGATGATGGGAAAAGCGACATAATTGTCATAGTATATTATTATTCTGGAGCAGGACCGACAGGTATGGTTCCCCGTCCGGATATCAGAATATTTATAGCTGAGGAAAATGAATTTTATCTTGCAGAAGATATGGCAGCAGATATTGAACAGCATATATTGGCAAAAGATATGACTATTGAAACTATATGTAATTATCTAAAAGACAATAACTGAATTATGGGCGAAATAATGCCCCTTTTTAAGTAACTGCATTTTACATGGGCTGCTTAAAAGGGGGCACTATTTTATTCAATGAGATTTCGCAAATCAGATTTTACTCTTTCCATATACCCATATGGGACAGGATGGAGAGAGAGATTTCAGATGCTTTACCGCCTGTGGCATTTTCTGCGGCTTGGATGTTGGTGGCAAAAAAGTATGTGTTGCCAGTGGTTTCAAGTAAGCCCACAAACCAGCCATTTACATCTTGACCGTCTACACGTCCGGTTCCGGTTTTTCCGTAAAAGTTTTTGTCTTCCGATGAAAAAAGGCAGATAGAATTTTTTACAGCATTTATATTTTCCGGGGCAAAGTCGAATCGGTTGTTGTGCAGGGAGGTTAAAAGTTCTACCTGTTCTACCGGAGAGATTTTCAATGCGCCCTGCATCCAGTATGTGGAAAGATTTGCATTTACAATCTCATTCCCATATCCGATTTTTCGGATATAATCCTGAATGGCAGATGAACCGATCTTCATATCTATTTCCTCAAAATACCAGTTGACGGAGGATTGCATGGCAGAAAGTAAATCCTGATTTCCGTTCCATGCTTCAAAGGGATGATTTGTCCCGTCCCATGCCATGAAAGAATCATCTGGCGCAATCACATCTTCTTCCAGTCCAAACAGTGCATCATAGATTTTGTAAGTAGAATTTGGGGCTGTCCTTAAAGTGGCTTGTTCCATATCATAGACCTTCCATGTATCGCCGTTTAAATCATATAGTACAAAACTGCCCTCATATCCACTGAACCAGGCAGACAGGTCAATCGTGGAAACCTTGTCGGAGGGAATATTCCACTGATACCGGCTCTGCTCTGCGGCATAGGTGGAGAGCATTGGGGTAAGCCCGGAAAGAATAACGCTAATCGTGACAAAAGCAGCAAATCCCTTTAATTTTCTGAAAACAGAAGGCTTTTTATAAGAGGAGATATTAGCAATTCTTTGTTGCATCTGCTTCATGTTTCCGCTGATCCCGGCGGCAAAGGGGAAAGGCGTAAGTGAAACTTTCTCCGCAAAATTGATAAGGGTATTCCCGTAATCTTCATAATCGCTTTCATCGAGCAGCTGCAGGACGGATGTATCACAGGCAACCTCCCGTTCACTGCGCATTTCTTTCAGTGCATACCAGACACAGGGGTTACACCAGTAGAGTACACCGAAAAAGTTCATAAAGAAACCAGCCAGTGCGTCTTTGTGCCTGTAATGTTGTAATTCATGCAACAGCATATACCGCATATCCGTAGCATTAAAATCCGATATGAGGTGGATGGGAAGATAAATGCGAGGGTTAAATAATCCTACAATAACGGGGGATTTCAGGAAGGCGGTGCTGTAAACGGGAATATTTCTTTTTATTTTCATTTCCCTTAAACAGTTATGATATAAAATACGAACAGTCCTGTTCTGCAGGGGAAGCGCAGACTTTTTCATGGCGTTTAACCGGGATATTGATTTTATCACTAATAAAATCATAGCCAAAATGCCAACCAACCATATACCACACAAAATCAGTCCAATAATGGAGGGTGTTTCCCTACTGACAGACAGTGCAAAATCATTCATCTGATTTACAGCGCCAGACGTATTTGGATTTAGGACACTTTCTGTAATCGTCTCCTTGTTTGATGACACCGCATTTTTCCATATGCCAAATAATGTGAAAATTTGTGTAAAAGAAGCCGGACGAAAGGGGACAAACGGGACTGCAAGAATCCCAAGCAGCAAAAACCATAAATTGAACTGCATCCGGCTAGTCAAATAATTTTTAAATGCCCGTTTTACGATAATAAGAAAACCTATGATGATACAAATAAAAATATTACATAGGAAAAAGCGTATTCCAAAATTTGCCATGTTATTTCCCCCTGTCTTTTGAACCCTTTGCGAGAAGGGAACGGAGCGTGTCAATTTCTGATTCGGAGAGTTTGTCATCTTCGATATAGGCAGAAAGCATTGCTGTAATATCTCCGTCATAATAGCGTTCAAGAAAAGAGTGGCTTTCCTGACCGATATATTCTTTTTCTTCTATCAAAGGCGTGTAAACGAATACCCTGCTCTGTTTTTCATAGGAAAGCGCTCCTTTGGTCACAAGCCGCTTTATCAAGGTCTGTATTGTCTTAGGACTCCATTTTGTAGTTTGTGTTAATTTTTCGGTAATTTCATTGGTACTGATCGGTGCGTGTTTCCATATGATTTTCATTACTTCAAATTCAGCTTCTGAAATTTGCGGCAATGTTTTCATCTGTAATCCCCTCCTTAAATCTTACGATTGTAATATACATTATAATGTGAAAATGAGTAAATGTCAATTTTTCGATAAATTTCTCTTGACTTTAAATCCCACAAATGTAATAATTAAAATATTACAAAAGTAAGAAATTGAAGGAAATGGGTTGTAGTGAAATGTGAGGATATAGAATGGGTAAAGTAATGATATTAACTTTTTCGGAGGATGAGGAAGATGTTTGCCAGAGAATGTTGCAGATTATAAGTGAAAGCCCTCGTTTTGAAGGCTGTAATGTGCTTCAAGTGGAAAAATACCTTAATTTTGGAGGAATGAAACTGAACTTGGCAGAGAAGAACGTAATCATACATGACGCAGAGATTATGCTTACCAATAGAGAGTTTGCAATATTGTATTTATTGGCAAAGAGTCCCGGCAGGATATTCAGCAAAGAGCAGATTTATGATATTGTCTGGCAGGAGCCATATTCTGGCGATTACAATATTGTCATGAGCCATATCCGCCATATAAGGGAGAAAATAGAGG
>CAJUBR010000143.1 GCA_910584695.1 uncultured Lachnospiraceae bacterium | reverse complement strand
TAAATTTGTATTGCAAGGTACCGGTTCCACCTGTTGCAGATGCTGCAAGGCTGACGCTGCTTCCCTTCTTCACACCTCCGCTCGGATTTGCCGTAAAGCTTGTAATATTGACATCTGGTTTGTTTCCACTTTCTTCAATCACATATGCCTTCTGGCTTGATACCGTCTTTCCCCTTGAATCTGTGACGGTAACCTTTATCGTGTGATTTCCCTTTGACGGTTTCCATGTATAGGTATCAGTAGAAGATTTACTCTGTACACTGTCTCCATCCACGAAAAATTCATATTGGTAAGCTGACGTTCCGCCACTCGCAATTGCTTTTAACGTTAAGTTCGTAGTATCCAACTGTGGTGAAGACCTGTCAGCACCAAAGTTTACAATAAGTTCATCTGGTGTTGGATCCAAAGGATCTGAACCTCCCTCTTTCCCAATTCTTGCAAAGGAACAGGTAATATGGTCTTTGTCTGATTTTTCAAAGCTGTTAATCGGCTGTGATTCTGTATCCTCCTGATCTGCATTATCGTTCATCGCACCGTCATACGGCAGGCAGTCCATTCCTGATTTGCCGAATGTTGCTACAAGCAGCACCCCGATTCCATTTTGCTTTACATCATTCTTGGTAATTCCAAGCTCCTCATAAGGAATTGACAATTCATAAAAGAAATCCATGCCTGCACTATTGTGTCCCCTTGTATTAAAATCAACCCACGCAGCCGAATCATTATATATATCGCCTACAACACGGTTATGGCTCTCTCCGTATGCTCCATCAATACCTTTCACATTTTGACTTAAAATACCTTTTCCGTAACCCATTTTTACATTAGATTTATTTGTTCCGGTGCCCGGTCCTAACAATTCCACCGGATTTAATCCAGTATTATCTCCACCATATACATACGGTCCGTTTTGACCTTTTGTATTGATCGATATCATCTTATTAAACCTATTTTCAATTGTCATTCCGGAATTCCATATAGTTCCTCCTGTTGTAAGTGCACCTTTGTTTCCCACTGCATCACTCTTGCCTGTATCAATTGCAATAAAGAACGGGAGTTCCTGCGTTTGCCAAAGGATACCCTGTGAAAGAGGATAATTGTCACCCGGTGCAACTACATCCTGTACATTCGTCATCTCCCACATCAGATAAACATTATTGTTATCATAGGCTCCATAAAGTGCATACAAATCAATTGGAAGTTCATGCATAGAGCCAGGACGATATACTCTCGGGTCATCATTGGCGGCTCCCTGTGCAATCAACATAGAGCTATTCCAGTCTGATATACTGCCATCTATACTAATTGTCTTTTCTACTCCTACTCCTGTCTTGTTTGTTGTATATTGCGAAGCAAGCGTACCGGAGGCACGTGCTGCCAATTTAGAAATCAATGATGATTGCTTTTGCAAATTATTTACTGTCTCATTTACAGCCTTTCCATTCCATTTCTTCTTATAGGTAAATGTCTTGCTCACTGTATCCATTCCGTTTGTTGCAGTTGCTTTTATGGTTACATCACGATCGGCAATCTTACCCTGTCCAATTACCACATTTGCACTTCCGGTAAATGTCTTGACCGGTCCATCATCTACGCTATAGGTACCTGATACGGCATTATTTGCCGTCAGTTTAATCGTGGTCGTTTCTGTATTAAAGACACTACCTTCTGCCAGCGAAGATGTGATACTTAGGTTGTCTGTTTGTTCATATACATATATAACAGTAATGTCTGCCGATGTATATGTTCCACTAGCATTAGAAGGTGACTGTTTTAACTGATATCCTGCAACGGAAACGGCAGAAGTTGTATAGCCGGTTCCTACATCCCCCTGCAGGGTCTGCGAAGCCGCTACAGTACTGCCATTTACATCCACATGCTTAACAATAACCTTTCCTTTTTGTACAACCGGTGTATATTTTGCCCACTTTCCATCCTTGTACAAATAGGACCCATCTGTCTCAAATAAAAATCCATCTCCTCCATCTGCTGGATCCCTGTTTGCGTCAGTACTGTAAAATATTACTCTTGGTTTTTCTATATTTTCCGGTATCTCATACACATAATATCCGGTTGCAGAATCCTTTGTCATCTGTTTACCCGGCCATGTACCATTATTTATCTTTTCTGTAGCTGAATCATAAGCATAACAGTATACCGGTTCCGACCACCCAGAAGGCAGAGAAAGATATGCCTTATTCACTACCTTATCCACCTTGGTAAAGGTGTAGCTCTTTTCTGTGGTTTCGGTTCCATTCGTAGCTGTAAGCTTGATGGTAACACTTGCCCCCAAAGCCATATTGCTTCCTATTGTAATCTGCTTAGAAGAAGTATAGGTCTCGACAGAACCATTACCAATCTGATAAGTTCCGCTTGTGGCATTCTTTAAACCAATTGTAAGAGACTGCGTGTCACTAAAGTTTCCACCTTCTTTTGAAATAGTCGGGATTGGTGTCTTTAAAACAGGCACTGCATCGTAAAAAACGGCAATACCCTTATCGCCAACACGACCAGACATTGTACTGGATGTAACATTCCATGTACTCCCTGAAATCTGATCGATATACGTACCCGGTTTTACAGTTCCTTCACCATTTGACACCGTGACATCTCTATTGCCGCCATTTCCCAAAACGACAACAGCACCGCTTTCACGACATACAGCCGCTCCATTATTTTGGTTATCCCCCACATAACATTCCTTCTCACCCACGCAGGCATTATGTAAATGATTGACTTCTGCTACTTCTTTGGAAGTAAAATGGGTACTCCCCTTCGCACCAGCCTTAATTGCCGTTTTCTCAGTTGCATACGGTCTTGAAAAATAAAGAGCGGTTGCACCTTTTCGGCTAGCTGCAATTGCATAGGCACGATCAATTACATTTTGATCAATATATTTCGTCCAGCCACCCTCATTCGTATTATTTGCATAAGTATCATGACTTTCTGCCCAATATATTAACTTATCTGCAGTAATACCTGCATTTTTATTTACCCACTTCCCCTTTTCAGAAATCACCTTTCCATCTCTAAAATTTCCTGTCAGATTGCTGCCATAACCATTATCTGTTACCGTCATATAATTTGTATATTCTTTCATCAAACCTTCATTGCCTGAATCCCTATCGTCCGGTCCTTCCAGAATCTCACCATAATGGAAAAGGCCCTGACTTGTTACTTTAGGCCAGAATTGACTTCCCTCAGACGGAAGCTGTATATGTTTTGCTGCATCCCAACGGATACCATCCACACCTATACTCTTTAATTCATTAATATAACCTGATATAATATTCTGTAACTCTCCATTTTCAGACACTAAATCACGCATCCCGATATTACAAGACCATACCTGACCACGGTTTTTCCAATCAACTTGATCACTATTCAAATTACCGTATCGGAAGAAATCACGCTTCTTTAAATTAGCATCGATATCTCCATTTTCGCCGTCCATACCCCTTGTGTGATTGGCAACCACATCCACAATAACTTTGATGCCATAGTCTTCTGCCTTTTTACATAACGACTCCAGTTCCGCCTTCGTGCCGAGTGGATTCGTGGCAATCGCAAAACTTTGCGG
>CAJUBR010000142.1 GCA_910584695.1 uncultured Lachnospiraceae bacterium | reverse complement strand
GGTCTGCGTAGTGGCAAACGGTATGGCAGGGAATGCCGAAATCACATCGGAGAATGCAGATTATGAAGCATTTAAGCAGGCACTTTATATTGTAATGATGAATATGACGAAAATGCTTGCAAAAGACGGAGAAGGTGCAACAAAGCTGATCGAATGTACAGTTTCCGAAGCAAAGGATTTAGATACCGCTATTATCGTGGCAAAGAGTGTTATTCGTTCTCCATTATTTAAATGTGCAGTGTTTGGAGAGGATGCAAACTGGGGACGGATTCTTTGTGCTGTAGGATATGCACAAGCGGATTTTGACATTAATAAGGTAGATGTAGATTTAGCATCCGAAAAAGGAGTACTTCCGGTGTGCCGGAGGGGTGCTGGAATTGAATTTTCAGAAGAATTTGCAAAGACGGTTCTTGCCGAGGATGAGGTTTTTGTCAATATTTCCCTGCATGAAGGAGATGTGACTGCAAAGGCATGGGGTTGTGATCTCACCTATGACTACGTCAGGATTAACGGGGATTATCGTTCGTGATTTTTGACCGTATAGGAGGATCTTTATTTTGAAGAGAAAAGTAATATTATTAATAATGTTAGCAGTCATTTTATGTGTAGGAGTTGTCTCAGGTGTGATATTTGCAAAATCGAAAGATAGCCATTGTACAAGTGGAAGAGGGAAGTATTGTAAAAGGAAAAAAGATATGGACTGAATTTTATGATACTACAAAGGCAGGAAATCAAGCTTCCATAAAGATGGTTAAAAAATTGAATGGGAAAATTCATAATTGCACATTAACATATGACGGAAACTATTACAGTTATCGGGACGAAAAAGAAAATTATAAGTACAAATGCTTATTGGATTTGACGGGAAAATTACCGAGAGCAGAATATATGACGCACAGTTGTCGCGTAAACTGTGCTATACGGGTAGAAAAAACGGAGGTATCTTTATGGTAAGTCCATATGAAAAATGTCCTGTATATGAAAATGAAACATATCTTTTAAGGTTTGTTGAAGCCTCGGATGCACATGAATTACTTTCGGTATATTCGGATGAAAAAGCGGTTCCTTATTTTAACAGTGATAATTGTGACGGTGATTTTCACTGTACATTATTGGAACATGTAAATGGTATGATTGAAGCGTGGCAATGGGAGTATGATAGAAAAGGATTTGTACGCTGGTCGGTTATCGACAAAAACATTCGGCACGCAATAGGGACAATCGAATTATTTAATCGTCATGCGTCTGATTTTTTTGATAACTGCGGTGTACTGCGGCTGGACTTGAGGAGTGATTATGAACAGGAAAAAATTATCCTTGAAATATTATCCCTGATTATGCAGTCAGCTTTTGAATTATTTGAATGTGAGATGATTGCAACAAAAGTTCCCCCATTTGCTTTGGAACGTAAACTGGCAGTGGAACAGTTAGGTTTTACAGCTTCCAGAGAAAAGCTGATAGGCGGACATGACGGAAAAATTTACACGGATTATTATATTTTGCAAAGATAACATCGGGAAGATTGGAAGCTTCATATCTATATTTGCAAGGTTTTCTGTCTGTGGGTAGTGCAGTCCTGATGTATAAAAACGGGAAAATACAGCAAACTATTATGAGAAATAACATATAAGGAGTTTGCTATGAAAAAAACGGATAATAGAAAGGTAGAATTTACAAAAACGGCAGTGATTTTGGGAGTACTGTTAGCCATATTGTTTGGCGGTGCCAATGCGTATCTGGGACTTCGGGTAGGCATGACAGTTTCAGCTTCCATACCCGCTGCCGTTATTTCTATGGGAATTATCAGAGTATTGTTAAAAAAAGAGTCGGTATTGGAGAATAATATGGTACAGACCATTGGTTCCGCAGGAGAATCTCTGGCTGCAGGAGCCATTTTTACAATGCCGGTACTTTTTATGTGGGCAGCGGAAACAGGAAAAAATCCACCTGGATTTCTTGAGATTTCCCTGATTGCATTTTGCGGAGGAATGTTAGGAGTCTTTTTTATGGTGCCGCTTCGAAATATGCTGATCGTAAAGGAAAAGGATCATCTGCCATATCCCGAGGGAACGGCCTGTGCAAAAGTGCTGCTTGCAGCAGAGAACGCAGGAGAATCGGTTACTGTTTTTGGGGGGTTGTTGATTGGAGCCGTTTATAAATTCATAGCAGACGGACTCAAAATATTTTCCTCACAGGTGGACTATTCCGTTAAAAAATATAAAGGAGCAGGGATTGGGGCGGATGTATTACCTGCATTATTGGGTGTCGGCTATATATGTGGTCCGAAGGTCGCATCTTATTTATTTGCAGGAGGAATTTTGTCATGGTTTGTCATTATGCCTCTTTTCGTATTAGCAGGAGAACAGTTTATTTTGTATCCCGCATCAGTATCCATCGGAGAACTTGACACATGGGGGATTTGGAGCAACTATATCCGTTATATCGGAGCTGGGGCCGTGGCAGCAGGAGGCATTTTTTCACTTATAAAGTCGATGCCGATGATGTGGAAAACTTTTAGGGATACGATTCGCGGATATCATGATAATACTAAAAAGGATAAGGAAAAAGGGATTCCCTCTAAGATCGTATTGATAGGGATCATAGTTTTAGGTGTTTTGATATGGCTGGTTCCGGTAATTCCGGTTAATTTCTGGGGTGCTGTTCTGATTATCATATTCGGATTCTTTTTTGCAACTGTATCTTCGAGAATGGTAGGATTAGTCGGAAGCAGTAATAATCCGGTTTCCGGTATGGCAATCGCAACGCTGCTTTTTTCTACATTTTTACTGAAAGTAATGGGAAATACAGGAATGAAGGGAATGATCGCAGCAATCTGTATTGGCACTGTGATCTGTATTATATCAGCAATGGCGGGAGATACTTCCCAGGATTTAAAAACCGGTTATCTGGTTGGAGCGGCTCCGGTTAAACAGCAGATTGGAGAGATCGTTGGAGTTGCTGCGTCTGCATTTACGATTGGCGGTGTTCTTTATCTGTTAAATGCAGCATGGGGATACGGCTCGACAGAGCTTCCTGCACCCCAGGCAACCCTGATGAAAATGGTGGTAGAGGGTGTTATGGAAGGAAATCTTCCGTGGAATCTGGTGCTGGTAGGAGTGGCAGTCGCAGTAATAATAGAAATCCTGAGGATACCGGTGCTGCCATTTGCAGTGGGACTATATCTGCCAATTCATCTGTCTGTTCCGATTATGGCAGGAGGCTTGTTACGTCTGATTTATGAAAAAAGGAAGGAAAAGGCAAAGGATAGAGGTATTTTATATGCATCCGGTATGATTGCCGGTGAGGGAATCGTCGGAATTCTTCTGGCAGTGTTTGCAATGATTCCATTTAAAGATTCAAATCTTCTTGAGAAAATAGATCTTTCCCGACAGATAAACTTGGGAAATGCAGGCGGGGTGGTTTTTTTTGCCATTTTAATCGGAACTATGGTATACTTTATGGAGAGAACGAAAGAACCTGCTTTGAAAGAAGAGGCTGAATCGTAACAGATGTTTTTAGGCAATTGCGAAACTTTGTTTTCGTTACCGACCGTTGTACAATATAAACAAATCACCGCAGGGC
>CAJUBR010000141.1 GCA_910584695.1 uncultured Lachnospiraceae bacterium | reverse complement strand
AGGGTCGCATCAAGCTCTGCTTCCATGAGTTCCTGAAGGATATCCTTGAAGCTGTTCCGGAGGAGGGAGCAAACACTTACTTCCTTGCCAATATCCCCACCTGCATATAAGACACCCACAAAATCTCTACCATACGAAAACCACATTCCTTCAAAAGTTCAATGGATTCTGAAATTGTAACTGGAAAATAATCTCTGCTATATCTTTCAATATGCAAATCCACCTCTACCTTGCTTTTCCCATTTACAATCTGAAACTGCCTCCAACGCTCTAAATATAATCGTGCACCTTCCTCGCTGTCCGGTGCAAAATTTTCAAAGGAAATATATATTCCATCATCCTTGAGGACACTATAACATTTTTTGATTGCCGCCATCCGCTCAGCTTTCTTGAAATAATGATTCACCTGTACGGCAGTCACGACATCAAATATCTCCTGATACGGCAATTCTCTAATATCACTTTGCAGAAATTCTACGTTTTCTTCATCACAAAAACTTTCTGCTCTCTTAATCATTTCCTGCTCCACGTCAATACACAACATTTTTTCGATTTCAAAAATCTCAAGTGCTGTTCTTGCCATTTTCCCTGTACCGCATCCCACATCAAGCCATTTAATTGATTGCAAATCTAATAAGCTAATAATATCAACAATCTGCTGAAACATTTCCTCATAAAATGGCAATGTCCTTTTTATCTGACTGTCATATTCCGCTACATCAAAGGGTGTAGAATTTTGTTTCATACCGTTATCACCTGCCCGTCCAATCCTATGCCAGCTATCCTGTTATTTCCCAATCCACCATTCCGGTGTCAAAGTTCCAAGTGTAACTACTTTTCCTGTCTCATAGTCCATCATAATCTCAATATCCTGATAGTCATCCGGCATAAGCTGTACCATTAGCTCCCTGCATGCACCACAGGGTGCTCCCGTTTTCCCATCCGGCATAATAGCGATTACTTTCTGTATAACGCTCTCTCCATTTGTAATCATATTAAAAATAGCATTGCGTTCCGCGCAGATACCCAAGGTAGAACAGGTATCAATACAGACTCCGGTATAAATTTTGCCGGAAGAAGAAAGGATAGCTGCCGCTACTCCGCCTGCGTCTATGTAATCCGATATTTTCCTTTCATTTTGCACCTGCTTTGCTGCATCATATAATTCATCCCAGATTGCTTCCATGTTTTTACCTCCATCATTAAAACATATCATCTTGATAACAATACTGCACTTCCTTCAATTCTTTCCCACCAATGTCGCTAAACAAACAATGCTCTGTCTGTGCAAAGCCACACTTCTCATAAAAATAACGTGCATTCCGATTTTCTTCTAATACCCACAAAAATATTTTTTCGAATCCCATTTTTTTAATTCACTGACAACCACCTGCAATAAAAACCTACCGTACCCCTTCCCTATATAATCCGGCAAAAAATAAAGAGAAATAATCTCTCCAAAGCCATTCATTTCTTCCATTCTTGACTTGCCAAAGCCAGATGTTCCAATAATTATCCCATCCTCAACCATGACCAGATTCTTTCTATCTGCCTGTTCTATATGCGATGCCTACTCCCCCTCTGGAATACTATTAAGGTAATCCTGCGGCACAATGCCTTGATACGCATATTTCCAGCTTTCCTCATACACTTTACTGATGGCAGGCCAGTCATCTAATTGTGTCATATAGCAAATTTCCAAGTACAGCCTCTCCTCTCCATTCCATTCTGAATAAAGTTGTCAAAACCACTGATTTCCAAAGTTATTCAAAAGATTATTTTAAAAAGTCACTGAATTCTTTGAGTTCTTTTTTCTTTTCTTCGGAAAGACAATTAAACTCGGTATTTGTAATCGCCCCTTCCAAAGTATACAAATGAACCAGACAGACATTGGGATATTCCTGCTTCAGTTGCAAAAACGCCTGCTTGCTCCCTTTCTGAATCAGCTTTTCTAATGAATCAATCCCAACTGCCTTTAATTTCTTTGCCATTTCCTTCCCAATATTCATCATTTCCGTTAATTCTAACATATATTTTCTCCTTTATCCTGCACTTCCCTCCAACCTTCGCAAACACCTAAATCCACTGAATAAACGCTGTCTTATCCTCACTGTTATAACCAGCCTGGCGGTAAAAATTCAAGGTACTTTCCTGCTTTGAGCCAGTCAGTAACATCAATTTATAACAATTTTCTCTTACCGCAATCTCTCTGGCATAATCTAAACATGCTGTCGCCAATCCCTGCTTACGGTATTCTTTATCCGTTATTACATTTTCCACAAAAGCATAAGGCTGCCTGTTATGTGTTAAATTGGGAATAATCACACAGACACAGGAGGAAACAATCTTCCCATCCTCTTCTGCCACAATAATATGATGGTCTTTGTCATGCAAAATCCGTTTCCATAATGCCTGCAAATCTGCCGTCTCCTCCGGCATAGGATTATCGTGCAGCTGCATATATAATGTCATTAAACCATTGTAATCCTTTTCTGAAATCTCTCGAATCATAATTTTACCACCTTAGCATTGATTTTGTCTGCGTATCAAAATTCCTTTTATATATTGCGACTCATTATGTGTCCGAAAAACAAGCTCTTTTTCGGCTTCTGTACAGCCAATCAAAATCTTAATCTTGTTTCAACAAATCCACAGCACATATAATAGCATCTATCGTCTGACCGCTGTCTGAACCTATCCATACATCAATCCCTGCATTATCCATGGAGATTGTATTTTTCAAATATCCATAGTCAACATGATAAACAAAATCGGGATATTTCGGATGGATAGTCCCCTTGGGTCTGTCAATGATTGTCTCAGATTCAGCACCTGCTTGTCTATTGCGTTCCAAAATTCATCATTCTTCATTGAAATCTTCCTCCATTTTACGTTGTATTTATCTGATTTGTGGATATATCATGACAACATAGGAAATCAAATTGTAACCACCATGTGCGATCATGCACCAAAATACAGAACTTGTCTTGATAAAGAGCAAACCTAAAACAATGCCACACACAAACGCTTATAAAGTTTGCACCATATTAAAGTGTAAGCATGCAAAAAGCGTAGCAGAAATCAATAATGCAGTTACTGTTCCATAAGAATTTTTCAATCCTCCCAATACTGCTCCCCGCATCAGTATTTCTTCTATAACAGGGGCAAGTACACATACCTGTATCAAACTTGTCATGGGCGAGTTGATAAGGCTTTGAATAATTTCCTGATAATCCTGCTCACTTTGTGGGAACATGCCCTCAAAAATCGGATCTAAGTCTCTATCCAATAACAGAAAAAACAAAAACGAACAGCCAATACTCAACATCATATCAACAAAACTTATGTGAGACAACAACTACACTTGATAACCTGTCGTTCTTTTCAGAAATACAATAAAAAGACCTATGCATATCACTATGGTAATCATATTGATTATATTTGAAAAATTCGGGAAAACTTTTCTTCAAACCGTCACATCTAAAAATGTGTAAAAAAGCATAATCCCAAAGTATGCCAGCACCGCCGAAAATAATTCTCCACGCTTTAGAGAGCCTTAGTGACATTTGAATTTTCTTGTGGTATAGTGGACTTCCACT
>CAJUBR010000140.1 GCA_910584695.1 uncultured Lachnospiraceae bacterium | reverse complement strand
GCTCACTGGCATTACAGAACCTACACCCTGCCAATCGTGCTATATCTCCGCTTGCTTGTCTGCTGTCAAGATTTTGCTTTACAGCCAAACTCTCCGGCTTCATTGTCAAAGCATAATCGCCCAACAAATGTATAAGTGTTTCGCAAAACGTAGATTTTCCGTTTCGTGTGGTACTTCCATAAAGGATAAAGCAAGTTTCTTGCTCTGTGTTCCCTGTCAATGAAAGCCCTGCTATCTTTTGGAGATACAATATTTTTTCCTTATCATTCTGCATGATTTCCATTAAAAATTTCTTCCATTCTCTGCAATCGGCAGCAGGATCATATTCAGCACTACATATCTTTGAAAGAAGCATATCGGGGCTATGGCTCAAAAATACAGGCTCATTCCCGGATAAATCCAATGTACCGTTCTGCACGTTCAAAAGATAATCGTTCACATCTAACTGCTCATTGCTGAAAAAGTACACATCTTTGCTGTCCTGCAGCATATTGTTTCGGTTTCTGATATTACATAATGTCGCTACTGCTTTGAGGTATTTACCCTCTGTATCAACATTTACCGCATATCGGACAAGTGCATCTGATAAAACCTTTGCTGACGCTCTCGCACTCAAACCCTCAATATCATCAACCCACCGTTTACCGTCATACCGCATAAAATCTTTTCGTGATGGGTTATATCTGTGCTTGTTCTTAAAAACATCTGCAAATAGCCGTCCAAAGCCTTTATCGCTTGTTTCATACCGCTCTGCGTGTAAATCCTTTAATACCTGTTCTAAGTGGCTATCTTGCCGTTTCTGCGACTCTATAGGGGTACTGTGAACCGCCGCACACTTCCTCACGGTTTCCTTAACGGTATTCTGCTCCTGCTCTAGCATCTGCTCAAACTCCTGCTTACTATGTCCTGCTGCAAAATAATCTGATACATCAGCTTTAGGCGTATCCGGCATGGGCACAATGATTTTACTGCTCTTTGCAACCGCCTTAATGTCATTCTGGATAGTTTCAGCAACACGCTTTCCGGCTTCGTCATTGTCCGCAAGAATATAGACATCTGCTCCCTGCACCAATGTAGCAAAATCCGATTGCCAATCATTCACGCCGCCATAAGCAAAAGCTGTGTAACCCTGCTTTATCAGCGTATCAGCGTCTTTCTCGCCCTCTGGTATGAATATAGGCTTGCCCTCTGCAATCGCCTTATTTATGGCTTGTAGGCTTCCATATATAGCTTTATAACTCTTTCTTGGCGTATCTCTTGGCAATCCATATATAAAGCGTTCATTCTCCATTCTGCCATACAAGATTTTCTTGCCCTCACATCGAATTTTTGTAAAGGCATAAGCACCGTTAATAGAAACGTAATTGTAAACCGATTCAATCCGGCGTCGTTCTCTACCCTCTACATAGGCTCGCCAGTTCGGGCTTCTCGGCTCTGTATCATAAAATAAATCTCTCATCTGCATCCCCATTGCTTGCACAATATCCTCTTTACAACAACCGGCATGGTCATATATCAATGTACATTTCCTACCCATTGTCATTGTTAGAGAGGCATGTTTGTCATTATGGCATGGACAAAAGGCTTGTACTTTATTCCCATGTCTGGATTTAACCTTAACTCGTGATACATGGTCATTAAACTGTTCCTCCCTCGTCATTTCTCCCACCGCCCCTCCAAAATCCCCCGGATATGCTCGGCTTGCTCGTCAAGGGCATCCATTTCTTTCTGTGTGCATCTGTAAAAATATTCATCATCACTGTGTTCTGTCTGCAAACGCTCATATATCTCACGCTTTTGCATTAACGCCTTTTGTTGCTTCCTCAATCGGTATCTTTTCAAAATATTCACTCTGATGTACCCCCTTTGTAAAGGAAGCCCGTTTCCTCATAAAACTTCTTAGGATAAATCAGATAAGAATACTGTCGGCTCTTTGGTGTCCTATGATATGCACATCCCCAATTTACAACCTCACTTTGTAGGAGTAATCGCACTGTTTGAGCATCTACCTTTAAGGCTTTAGCGGCAACAGCTACAGGAATGTTTGCACATTCAAAAATAGGTTCGCTCATATCATCACCGCCTTACTGCCCTGTTGCCAGTTCATCTGCAATCGCCTTGATTTGAGATTTCTTTTCTTCTGAAATTTCATACCGAAGCATACGACTGAATGAACTATCAGCAATTCCCAAACGCTCTGCTACTCTCCACATGGGAACATTTCTTGATTTGATATATTCTTTTATTTCCTTATTACGCATTTCGTTTACCTCCAATAATTTTTATGTTTTTGTTGACTTTATAATTCCACGTGGTATAATGTCTACATAAACATTAACAAAATTTTGAGACATAGTAAATGAACACCTAATAATTTTGTTTTTGCTAAAAATTCAAAGTCCACATTTTGGAGGGTAATATGAAAAAACATTATGACATGTGGAATATTCCATGGTCGGAAGATATAGACGAAATAAACTTAGTTATTAAAGATGATTTTTATATAAATGAAATTGACAATGAAAGCATCTTCTATAAAGATATTGAATATGAAAAAGTCAATATAGGTCAAATTATTCTTGAAATAGGAAATCTTTTATACATCGGAAAAGAGAAATTTTTTGCCCTATTTAAGAAATACAAAGTTTCTTATGATGTGCCAACATTAGAATTTGTTAAAGAATATTTTTTTGATTTAATAGATTTGGGATTTTGTCAACTTTTAGCCCATTCATTAGTTGATTATATTATTTTGAGTTTTGAAAAAGATGATACTTTCAAAAACGCATATATAGAAAACTCCACAAACATAGAGGAATGGATGGATTATCCTGTAAATAAAATGATTGTTTTTTTGTTTGGGCAGCTTAATCCCATTCACATTATGAGTAAAGAATATAAACCTTTTAATTCAATCTTTAAAACACATATTACAGAAATTGATAATGAATTATTATCCGTATGTACGGAAGTAGATTTATGGTCATTGATAAATCTGGATGCGTTATATTCAAGGAAAAACAAAATCAAAGTCTTGCAATGCAAATACTGTAGAACATTTTTTATAAAAACGCATGGCAATAATACAGCACAATGCAAAAAGTGCGCTGATATTGAATATAGTCAAAAAAAAGATGTGTTTTATCAGCTATATAGAAAAAGCCAAAAAACAATGTTACAACGCTCTTATCGCCATCCAATTATAGAAAGTTGGCAATATCAAGAACGCTATACCACTCCATGGGAAAAGGATATAACAAGTGTGATTGATACTTTTAGAGAAAACAATGATTATTCTGGATTTGAAAAATATATAAGAAAATCCATGGATAAATATAAACCCAAAAGAAAGGACTGATAAAAATGAAACTACCTAATGGCTTTGGCTCTGTCTACAAGCTATCTGGCAACCGCAGAAAGCCTTATAGAGCGATTGTGACGGAGCGTTGGCTGATAGACACAGAAACAGGCAAATGGAAGCAGAAACGCAAAACCATAGGATATTATGAAAGCAAAAAAGAAGCCCTACAAGCATTGGCAGACTATAATAAATCTCCATATGATGTAGATGCTTCTAAGGTCACATTTCAAGAAGTTTTTGAGCGTTGGAGTGAAGAACACTTCCCCACCGTATCAGAAAGCAATGCAAAAG
>CAJUBR010000139.1 GCA_910584695.1 uncultured Lachnospiraceae bacterium | reverse complement strand
CTGTGCGTTCTTTTTTGAAGTTCCTTCTCCCGTAGCTATCTTTTGTCCGTCAATTAACACCGAAGTAATAAAAGACTTATTATGATCCGGTCCTTTTTCCTCTAAAAGCTCATAGGTTACAACTCCTTGTCCATTCTTTTGCACCATTTCCTGTAAAACAGTCTTCGCATCATAAAACAATGTTTTGTGTTCAATATCCGTCATCAGGAAAGTATGCACATATCTTTTCGCCGCCTCCATTCCTCCATCCAGATAAATGGCACCAAGAACAGACTCAAACAAATCACAAAGAATGGAGCTCCGGATTCTTCCGCCTGTCATTTCTTCGCCTCTTGACAATAAGACATAATCCCCTAAATGTAACAGTTCCGATACACTGGATAAAGTGAATTCGCAGACAATGGATGCACGAAGTCTTGTCAGTTTTCCCTCTGGCAGATCTTTATAATGTTCAAAAAGATATTCACTGGAAATCATTTCCAAAACGGCATCTCCCAGAAATTCCAGACGTTCATAGCTTTCCATATCTTCTTTTATCTTCATTTCATTAATAAAGGAACTATGGCTTAGTGCCTGTTTCAGCAGTGCCTTATCCTTAAATACATATTGAATATTCTTTTCAATTGCTTTTTCATCAAAATTTAACATATGCTATCTTCCTATATTATTTGCGTAATGAATACTATTTTTCTTCCTTTTCCTTTGATTCATGCAAAAGATAATCCTTGATCTTTTCATTAATCTCCTGTTTTTTAAATGTCTCTACTTGAAATAATGCATTCTTAACTTCTTTGCGGGTAGCATTTCCATGAATCTTAACTACAAGCCCATTCAATCCAAGCAGTGGTGCCCCGCCATATTCGGTGGCATCAAATGTTTTCAGGGTTTTCTTAAGCTGTGGCTTTACTAAAGCTGCACCGATCGTGGAAACAGGGGTTGCTGTAAGTCCTTCCTTAATCTTTTTTACCAGACCTGAAGACAGACCTTCTAAGGTCTTTAACATTACATTACCTACAAAAGCCTCCGTAACCGCTACATCAACGGCACCATACGGGAAATCCCTCGCTTCTACACTTCCAATAAAATTGATGCCGCTACATTCCTTTAAAAGCGGAAATGTCTCTTTTACCAAAGCATTGCCCTTTTCTTCTTCTGCTCCGATATTGACAATACCAACTCTTGGATTCTTTACTCCCACTACATGTTCCATATAAATAGAACCCATTTTTGCAAACTGGACTAAATGGGAAGGTCTTGCATCTACATTTGCACCACAGTCAATTAATAAAGAAACGCCATCCATTGTAGGGACAATTGGTGCAAGGGGTGCACGCTCAATTCCCTTCATACGACCTACGAGCACCTGTCCTCCAACAAGAATCGCTCCCGAATTTCCCGGTGACACAAAACCGTCCGCTTTCCCCTCTTTTACCATCTTAAGACCTACTACCATAGATGAATTCTTCATGGTGCGGATTGCGGTAACCGGGGCGTCATGACAGGTAATTTCATCCGGTGCTTCCACAACCTCAATCTGCTCCTTTGGATATTCCTGTTTTTCAAGGACTTCCTTGATTCCCTTGCTCTTTCCTACAATATATACAAATAAATCCTTTTTTTCCTTTACTGCATTAACTGCTCCGATCACCATTTCTCCTGGAGAATGGTCTCCTCCCATTGCATCTAAAACAACTCTCGTAATTTCTGACATTTCATGTCCTCCATTTCTAATGCATTTTACTATTATGCACAAAGCAATATTTTTAATATACCATAAAAATCCATCTATTACAAATGAAAGCTAGGAAAAAATACCCCGCAAATTCATCACATCCTATTATGTAGTGAATCTGCAGGGTATTTTAATTTGTAACAGAAATTATTTTCTCAAGCCTAAGCTCTCAATCAGTGCTCTGTAACGCTCAATATTCACTTTCTTTAAGTAAGCCAGCATATTTCTTCTCTGTCCTACCAACTTAAGAAGACCTCTTTTAGAATGATGATCCTTTGGATGTGCCTTAAAATGCTCCTGCAGGTCAAGGATTCTTGCGGTCAGTAATGCAATCTGAACCTCCGGTGAACCTGTGTCATTAGCTCCACGACCATACTTTTCAATAATTTCTTTCTTCTGCTGTGCTGATACCATTTTTGTATCCTCCTATTCATATAATATAATCGCCAGTCACCCAGATAAAGGTCGGAGTGTCCTTAATCTGAGTAATGGTTAACATACGTTGGTATCATAGCATAGAAATTATTCTTTGTAAATGAAAAATATTTATTTTTTCCTTCTTTTCTGTTATGATAATAAATGCCTTTCATAGGATTATGGAACATTTTCTATTTTACTTATTATTAAAGTTATATAAGGAGGATACAATGGCAGGCTCAACATTAGGAACAATTTTTAAAATATCAACATGGGGCGAATCCCACGGAAAAGCAATAGGTGTTGTAATTGACGGATGTCCGGCAGGATTGTCCCTTGACGAAAGTGATATCCAGCCCTTTTTAAACCGTAGAAAACCGGGACAATCCATCTATTCCACTCCAAGAAAAGAAGATGATGCCGTGGAAATACTGTCTGGTACGTTTGAGGGAAAGACCACCGGAACTCCCATTTCCATGATTGTATATAACAAAACACAGCAGTCAAGGGATTACAGCGAGATTGCTTCTTACTACCGTCCGGGACATGCAGATTACACATTTGATGCTAAATATGGATTTCGGGATTACCGGGGCGGAGGACGTTCTTCCGGACGGGAGACAACAGCCCGTGTAGCGGCAGGTGCAGTTGCTGTTAAAATATTAAATCAATTAGGAATTACTTTTACCACTTACACCCGCTCCATCGGAACGATTGAAATTGATGATGCACGATTTAACGAGAAAGAAATTTTTAATAACAAATTATATATGCCAGATGCGGATGCAGCCGAAAAGGCAGGGGAATATATCATTCAAATGACAAAGGAACATGATTCTGTCGGAGGATGTGTTGAGGCTGTTATAAAAGGGGTTCCCTCCGGTCTTGGCGATACCGTCTTCGAGAAGCTGGATGCTAATCTCGCAAAGGCAGTCATGTCAATCGGTGCAGTAAAATGTATTGAAATCGGGGATGGAAGCAAGGTTTCAAAGATGGCGGGTTCTATGGACAACGACGGATTTATGATGCAGGAGGAACATGTTGTAAAGAGGACAAACCATGCCGGCGGTATCTTAGGAGGCATGAGCGATGGCTCAGATATTATTTTAAGAGCATCCTTTAAAGCCACACCTTCTATTTTAAAAACACAAAATACCGTAAATAAAAATAACGAAGACATTGAAATTTCCATTAAAGGACGCCATGATCCGGTCATTGTTCCCCGTGCTGTTGTGGTAGTGGAAGCCATGTCCGCCATTACGATATTGGATGCACTCTTGCTAAATATGACGGCTACCCTTGATGGCATTACCAGATTTTATGGAAAATAACGGTGCAATGCAAGAAAGCTGCCACACTGGGACAAATGTGCGGCGGCTGTTCCTGTTGTATCATCCCTCTGGTACCCCATATACCCAAACGGCTGGAACTGTCCCTGATTTCCATAGAGGTCTTCCCCGAACTCATCATAGCCGTAGGATACTGTACTTTCCCCATTATGGTCCAGCAGCCTCATCACACTCCCCTGCATGTCATTCAGATAGCTGTAGCTTTCTTCTTTCTCTTCCATAAAAAGCACGCTGTTGTCCCAGATATA
>CAJUBR010000138.1 GCA_910584695.1 uncultured Lachnospiraceae bacterium | reverse complement strand
TTCCAATGCCATTTACTGGGTATCAAAATATCATTTGGATGGTTTGCGGATTGACAGTGCAGCATCTATGCTGTATCTGGATTATGGAAGGTCTTATGGCAATTGGATTCCGAACCAATATGGAGGAAATGAGAATCTGGATGCGATTGCCTTTTTAAAAGAATTAAATGCCATTATGAATGAAAGATTTCCGAATTGCATGATGATTGTGGAAGAAGAATCAGGTTGGCCGATGCTTACCGAACCTCTTTTGGAGGGTGGTATGGGATTTGACTATCGGTGGAATATGTCATGGATGAAGAATCTGTTGTCTTATATGGCATTAGATCCGCTATATCGCAAATACGAACATAAAAAGCTGACAAACAGTTTAATGAATGCATATAATGAGAACTATATTCTTGAGTTTTCCCATAATGAAGTGGTTGGCGGGAAAGGGTCCATTGTGGATCAGATGCCGGGAGGATATGAAGAAAAGTTTTCTAACTTAAGACTCCTTTATGGATATATGATGATGCATCCAGGTAAGAAATTATTATTTATGGGACAGGAGTTTGCACAGTTTAAAGAGTTTAGTGAATCTGGTGAGATTGATTGGAATTTACTGGAATTTGATGCCCATACGATTTTGCGGAATTATGTAAAAGCATTGAATCATTTGTACAAGAAGGAGCCGGCATTATTTGAACTGGATAACAATGCGGATGGGTTTGAGTGGATTAATGAAAATGCTGCCAATGAAAGCATCGTATCTTTTATTAGAAAGTCATCAAAAAAGGAAGATACACTGTTAGTGGTCTGTAATTTTACACCGGTTTCCTATGATAAATACAAGGTAGGGGTACCGTATGCCGGCACTTATAAAGAGATTTTTTGCAGTGACAACGAGAAGTTTGGCGGTGATGGAAGCAAAAATACAGCGGCAAAGGTCAGCAAAAGAAGTTCCTGTGATGGAAGGACCAATTCTGTTACAATTGCGTTGGCACCTCTTTCCATGAGTATATTTAAGCTTAGTAAAATGGGGACAAAGCCATCTGTAAAGAAGGAAAGAACAGTAGATAAAAAGAAAGAGGTTAAGAAGACGACAGATCCGAAATCTATAAAGAAATAGAAGGATCAATCAGACTGTCATATGTTAAGCTTTGTTAACGTATGATGGTCTGTGTTTTATTCCTGCAAGGGACGGTTACCACACTGCTTGCAGTAGGGTTGGCGAATGCCGCGGGGCAGAGGAGAAATGAAAGGAATGTATCAATATGTTGTTGACAGGAAACGAAAATCAGGCTGTGGAAGAAGCTGCAAAAAGTGTGCAAAAATCTGCGGGAATTGTGAAACAGACATTAGATAGTTTGTTAAACTGGCTGGTTAGTAAAGCAGGCAGTGCATTAATAGCTGTCCTATTTATTGTGATTGGTCTAAAAATCGTAAGCCTTCTGCTTAAAATTCTAAAACGTTCCTTTGAACGTTCTAAAATGGAGGAATCTGTTTCCGGTTTTTTATTGTCGATCATCAGGGTTCTTGGTTATATTTTAGTATTTATTACAGCTGCTACGATAGTAGGTTTTGAAGTAACCAGCTTTGTGACGATTCTTGGAACCGCATCTTTAGCAGTGGGACTTGCACTTCAGGGAGCCCTTTCCAATCTTGCCGGGGGAGTATTGATTCTTTTATTAAAACCGTTTCAGCTAGGAGATTACATTATAGAAAATAATAAAAATAATGAGGGAACCGTAATTTCCATTGATATTTTTTATACCCGTTTGCGTACGCATGACAATAAGGTTGTAGTGATACCAAACGGAATTTTAGCAGATAACAGTCTTGTGAATCTCACCGGTGAAATAAAACGAAAGATAGACATTAAAATTTCTGTTGCCTATAGCAGTGATATGAAAAAGATAAAAGAAATTGTCCATGAAATTTTGTCTGGGGACGGCAGGATATTGGATGATGAGCCAAAGGATGTGTTTATTCATTCCTTTGATGACAGTGGTATGACACTTGGGATCCGGGCATGGGTAAAGACAGAGGACTACTGGAATGCGACATGGGACCTAAGGGAAAAGATAAAGACAGCGTTTGATGAGAATAAGATAGAGATTCCGTATAACCGTCTGGAAGTAGATATGCTGAATCATAAGTAATTTAAAAACGGAGTAGCACCACTGATATCCGGATTTCACGTATTATATATAAATAATAATTCATATATGATGTATATTATAGGGAAAATGTTGAAAAATATTAATAAAAAATGGATAAATATACACTTTGACTATTGACAATCTGTCAGATTGTAGTACAATGTAGTCTTATATAACAGGGTGCAAAGTGTTATGGCATGATATCATTTACAACACAAGCAGGAAAGAGGGATAAATATGAAGGCAAAGGATTATGGACTTACCAAAAAGGATATCATAGAGATGTCGGATCAATATATGTTGAATATCGGGTATCGTTTTCCTATCGTGGTAGAGGAAGCAAAGGATACCGTGGTAAAGGATATAGACGGAGATGAATATCTGGATTTTTATGCGGGAATTGCCGTAAATTCAGCAGGGAACTGCAATGAAAAGGTGGTGGCTGCCATCCGGGAGCAGGCAGGAGAAGTAATGCATACAAGTCTGTATCCCTATTCGGTTCCCCAGGCTTTACTGGCAAAGCTTATTTGTGAAAGTATTGGAATGGACCGTGTATTTTTTCAAAATTCGGGGACGGAAGCAAATGAGGCAATGATTAAGATGGCACGCAAGTATGGTGTGGAACATTTTGGACCGGAACACTATCATATTGTAACGGCAAAGAACAGTTTTCATGGCAGGACCTACGGTGCGATGAGTGCAACGGGACAGCCGGATAACGGATGCCAGATGGGATTTAAGCCAATGCTTCCGGGGTTTACCTATGCCAATTTTAATGATTTGGAAAGTTTTAAAGCTGCCTGCACAGAGAATACGACAGCGATCATGGTGGAGCCTGTTCAGGGTGAAGGTGGTGTATATCCTGCAACAAAAGAATTTTTACAGGGACTTCGTACATTTTGTGATGAAAAGGGAATGCTGCTGTTATTCGATGAGGTTCAGACCGGCTGGTGCCGCTGTGGGGAAACGATGGCATTTATGCATTACGATGTAAAACCGGATGCCGTTACGATGGCAAAAGCAATGGGGGGCGGACTTCCTATCGGTGCATTGGCTGCCACACAAAAGTGTGCAGAGGCATTAAATCCCGGTTCCCATGGAAGTACTTATTCCGGTAATCCGGTCTGCTGTGCTGCTTCTTATGCACAGATTACGGAATTGCTGGAACGAAATCTTGCAGGAAACGCAAAGGAAATGGGTGCTTATTTTACAGAAAAGCTGTATACGTTGCCGCATGTAAAGGAAGTACGTGGGCTTGGCTTGTTAGTAGGGCTGGAATTGGAGAATGTGGATGCCGTTCAGGTAAAGATTAAGGCGATGGAAAAGAAGCTTCTTGTGACGGCAACCTCCGACCGTATTATCCGCATGGTGCCACCGCTTATCATAACAAAAGAAGACTGTGATAAGGCGGCTGCAATCTTGAAGGAAGCAATCCTTGAAGTGGCATCTTAACAAATGTTAAGAAAATTAAGTAAAAAAGTATTTACAAATGCAATAAAATGGTATAAACTAATTTTCGTAAAGTAAAAAGAGACGGAGTAAACAAAGGTGTTATGCAAATGCATAATGCCTTTTTTTCTGCCCTATTTTAAAGGAGGTGCTTATATGCTTGAACTAAATGAACATGTGAATACGGTGAATGCCCTGCTTGCAAGA
>CAJUBR010000137.1 GCA_910584695.1 uncultured Lachnospiraceae bacterium | reverse complement strand
TGGTAAATAATAGTTTGGGTCTACACTATGCATCTGCTGTTTTTATCATATCCATTAAATCATTTAACTCTTCCATCTGCATCTTTGTATAGTCTGCCAACTCTTTTATAGTCGGTTCCTGTCCGTTTTCTTCCGTCAACAGTTTTTTTGCCTGCTGTACCAGACTCACCTTACCAAGAATGGCATTTTCCAATTCGCGTTCACCGTTTATTTCGGACGCATAAGACATCATTCCCGATTCAATGGATTCTTCCAATATACCTTTTACATCCACTTTTTCCTTACAGCCGCATAGCTTCTTTAATGTCAGAAATAATGCCATATTTCCTTCCTGAATCAAGTCCTCCACATTCACTTTGGGTTCCACATATTTCTTTGCAATAGAAAGAACCTTTTTCAGCCAGCAGTCTGATAATTTTTTTATGACACTATCATCTCCATCCAACAATGCCTCATATAGTTTTCCTTCCTCAGCCCTACTATAGACTGGCAGATAGGAAAGTTCTTCTAAATACATCTTAAACACGGCAGACTGAGTGGAATCTTCCTCTTTTTGAAGTTCGCCACAGTTCTCTTCTTCTAATAAATCCACTTCGCTTTCTGTCTGTGGATTCAATAAATATTCTAACACCATTTCTTTCTGATTATCGTCTAATTTCATATCCGCAAAATAGGAAATAATCTCTTCCCTCGATAAGGGTATCTCTGATGTACGTATAATCTCTGCCACACTGTTTACCGTTTCCATAAAAGTATTCTGATCCGTCATGCAAAGTCTCCATTCTTCTTAATTCATATTCCATTCTATTAATGCCCGCATAGGTCATCACCTCTCTGTTTTCCCCGATGAATGACATTATATCACAGGTCTTGCATCATGGGATGAAAGAAATAAAAAAAGTTCAATTCCCATTACAGTTGCCCCGACAACAAAAAAGTAATCCTCCCAGACAGATATCTCTATCCGCCGCCGCTGCGTGATTTCAAGCGTGCTCTTTCCGCCTTTCGGAAAATACTCTGAAAGAAAAAAAACACCGCTTACCACCAATGCAGTCATTAAAGTCAATTTCCAAATCTCTATTAGAATAACGGCAAGGATTATATCTGCTGCAAATACAGCTATTCCGAAAAGGTATCGCAGCCACTTAGACATCTTTTCGGAAATTCGATACCAGATTATTAAAATTGCCATCCATACAAATACGCCGATGCCCTCCACCATACTCTTACGCCCTTTCTCAGATTTCCATTCCCGGAACCGCCCATCGTCTTATTTCTCTACAATATTTTCTTCGCAAACTACACCTTGCTTTATTAGTTCATACAACATTTCCTCTCCTTCTGACAAAGAGCAATGATAATAAATTTTCCATCCCGCAGAACTGTTTACAATAAAAAGAATCGGTCCACCTTCTACATAGGGGTCTTCATACCATATGTCATAACCCATAGTAATAACCTCTCCTGTTTTTTTATCTGTTAATACAATCTCATTACCACATATCGAGGCAGTTCCACCCTCAACAACGGATGCATTTTCTTGTGAACATATAAGATTCCACAAACCTTTTTTGACATCATCATCCACAATTTCTCCGCGATAGAAAATACGACTACCTTCTGTTTCCACAAAACAGTATCCTGAAAACTCAAAGTCTTCCATATTCCTGCTCGAAAGCTTCTGTGACTCCTCTGTTGTGGCGTATTCTGTCTGGTGCTCTGAACTGTGTATCGCTGCCGTTGATAATTCTGCATTTTCCTCTGACGAAGAGGTAACTGTTTTTGTCGAATCCCTACATCCCACCAACAGCAAACATCCTATCAGCATGATTATAGAAAATCGTTTATTTTTCATATGTACCACCTCCATATAAAGTCTCGTACATTTTATTATCCCTTTTTAGCAGACCAAAACCATTTTCCCATAAGTATCATTATTCTAATTCCGTAATACCTTATTCTCTCTTGATTTTATCTTCTAGCCGATCAATATAATTAAAATACGGTTTTTTATTTACAAGCTCCCTATGATTCCGATACCACTCGTAAGATTCTTTTAATCCCTCCAACAACGGTTTCGTATTCTGCATGAAATGACCTTGCTTTGTTACATCCAATTCATACGCATAGTCATAGAAACAAAAATAGTCTCTCTGCTGATGGCTGGCATCTACATTTACCAGTCTGACCTCTTTTCCCACTGCCTGGTAGCACATTTTTACCCATTCACTGATCGTAACGGTCTCGCAATTACCCACATTAAAAATATGATTCTCCGGCTGCTTTTCCAGAATAATATCCATAAACCTGCACAAATCCTCCACATGGAAAAACTGTAGCGGCATACCACCGTCCCCAGGAACATAAAACACCCTGTCTGCCTCTGCACAGTCAAACACAAAAGGTTCCCGGTATACATTTTCCATTGGTCCATAAAGATATGGCGGTCTTACAATATATGCCTGAGGAACTTTATTCAACAGATACCGTTCTGCCTCTAACTTATGAATACCGTAATCTCCCCACACGGAATTGGGACCACATTCCTGTTCCTCCGAAAATGGCTGCTGTAATGTTTCCGGATATACTGCACTGGAGCTGACAAATATGTACTGATCAATCGAATCCAATGCCGTCACCAGACTTTCTATATCCAGCCGATTATACGCTGTGATATCCAACACAATATCAAAATGATACTGCTTCAGTTTATCCCCTAACTCATGACGATCACATTCAATCAAAGTTACACCCTCGGACTGTGGTCTGGTATTTCTGTTTAATACAAAAACACGGTCTCCTTTTTTTACAAAGTATTCCGCCACGTATCTACTGACAAAAACCGTTCCTCCTGTAACCAATACATTTCGCATACTTTCCTCCTTCGTCTAAAGAGTACCATAAACAATAGACATCCGCCTTGAACCCTGTACTCCTGCCCAATCTGGCTTTTACTTCATATTCTGATATTAACATACAAAAAATTCAAAAACAACTTTAATCTGATAAAGCCTTACGTAATTCTATAAGCCCTTTTCATAACACCACCAATGTTCTCCGAATAAATCTACATCTCCACAGTTTGTGAAGTTCAGTTTTGCATAGGAACGGATTGCCTGGTAATTTGTCTTGCTTACAAGAAAATGCACACTTCGATATCCCCTTTTTGTAAGCTCATCCATTGCATATGTAAGGAGCATTCTTGCAATTCCCTGACTCTGATAATCTTCTTTTACCACTAATCTGGCAAGCTCGGCTCCCGGCTGCAGACTCTTTGTCCAGCAGGATAATTGCTCTACCACTTTATCATCATCAATGGAAACAGCACCTATGATTTCTCCATTGTCACTTTTTAAACAAAACAGTGCATTCCGCTTCCAATCCTTTCTTGCCAAATCCCCATTCGGATAGTCCGTTGACCACGTGCAGCCCGGACTTCCAATAGCTGCATGGTATAACCTTACGATTTCTTTTATATCTTTTTCTTCTGCATTTACAAAATTCAATTTTTTCCCTCCCAAACTTTGTAACCAATTTTCATAATCTATTTTACACTATCACTGCATTTATATCCATTTATTTCTGCATCCTGACATGCTGTCTCTTCAGCAGTGGCACATTGTCCAAGTATCCACGGAATAAATTCAAAGAATGTTACATTATATGATATGATTTGCAGATTATTTTGTAACAATACCTTTTATCACGCAATAGGATTATAAAATATTATTTTTTTATTTACCGCTATATACAAAAGTTTTTCCAGTCAAAAAACCGCAACAAGAAGAACTCTGAAAAACATACTCTTTTTTCATTCGTTTCCTTGCTGCGGGGGTGCTATTAAAATTTCGATTATTTAATTTTTGTCTTAGAACTAACTCCCTTTGCTTTTAAAAGCTTCTTATAGGTTGCCAGCTTCTTCTCTGGCACTTTGATCGTTGCTTTGGCTGTGATTCCCTTAAAT
>CAJUBR010000136.1 GCA_910584695.1 uncultured Lachnospiraceae bacterium | reverse complement strand
CCTTCGTCTCCCGCACCGCTTCCGCAAGGAGCCGGTGCTTCTGTGCCAGCAGTTCCGTGTTGCCAGGGTCCAGTTTCAGAAGATTATTTACGTCCCGTAACTGTGACTGCGTGGTACGGATATCCGTATTGGCTGATTTTAAGGCGGTGGTGAGTTTCGTGGTATCGCCGCCGATCTCCACTGTGATGCCCTGTATCCTTGATGCCACTCCCCCTCACCTTCCTTCCCCACAAAAAAAGGAGCCGGTTATGGCTCCCTGAAAAAATGCATAAAAAAAGACACCTGCTGTGATGGGGTTCTTTCTGTACTTTGGGTATCCGCTTATTTCCTGAATTTGTTGTAAGCTATCAAATTAGCTTAGCAAAGCAAAACGAAAATAACGGAGTTACCCAAACATCAGAAAGAACCTGTGATGGCAAGTGCCTATGTATCCAAATGCAAAATTTCAAAAATATGTCATTGCTTTTTTCCCATTTTCTGCGTATAATAAAAGTACAGAAAATGTTGCCGCTTACTGATGGTGCGGGGTATAAGTTATTCAGTGCGTCAAATGTTCCCGCTTACCGATGGTGCGGGATATAAATTATTCGGTGCGAACATTTATCCCCACCCTCCGTGGTGGGGATTTTTATTAAGGAGAAACATGAATATACAATCTGGATTTTTTTACCACATCAAAGATGCCTTTTTTGAGGAAGTACAGGACAACTCACTGATGGCAAACAAGGAGGACGGGAATTACCGCCCCCATTACCTTGCCATTCAGGACTCCCAAAATCCCGAAATTTACTGGATGGTTCCTGTAAGTTCCAAGTTTGAGAAATATCAGAATATTTACAGCCGACAGGTTGCCCGGTATAAAAAATGCACCAAGATTGTGCTTGGTAAATGCGGCGGTTGGGATGCCGCTTTCCTTATACAGAATGCATTCCCGACCACAGCGGATTATTTCGACCATATACATACAAGCAAGGGTGTTCCCTTATCCCTGCATGATTCCACAGCAAAACTGATTGCCGAAAATCTAAGCTATAATATCCGTCTGCACAAACGCGGCATTCCTCTTTTCTATACGGATATTGACCGCATCTATCATCTGATAGAGGAAAAATTAAAGGCAGGAAACTGACCAGCGCAACACCTATTCTGCCTGTTAAAATAAGTCCATTTATCACAACTAAAAGTAAATCCACACCTTTTTGAAAAATACAGTAAAACCAGTATTTTCTGCTGAAAAAGGTGTGGATATTGTTTCCGGTTTGTCTGTTCCTCACATTCATTAGCGGTTATAATGTTTCCTGCAATTTCTGAAAAAAAGGAGGAAACAAAATGGATGTGACTTATTTACAAAACAATGCGTCCCTATTAATTGAGCACATGCGTATGGATGGTTACTCTGCATCTTTTATCAAGCTCTGCAGATCCGCCACCAACCATGTAATCAGCCAGTCAGTACAGCAGGCATGGACATCATACGAGGATGCCAGAAAGTGGTTCGCCAGTGCCGAACAGTTCTCTGAACTTACAAGAAATGATTTCCACTTTGCAATTAACATCATCGAAAGATTTGATGTTTTGCATGAATTTCCACACCACCCGGTCGATGCATATCAAATGGTCCGTTCCTGCCACAGTGCTGGAGAGTTAGACCTGCTCCCCTTACAGGAAAGGATGTCTGAATTTGAGCAGGCGCTGATTGATAAAGGACACCGCCTGGAATATATTAAAAGCATAAAATCAACTGCCGCAAAAATCATTATCAGCGCCAGGGTGAACCGCTGGGATTCCTTTCAAGACATCCGGGATCATTATGAGGCGAGCGGTTTGTCTGCCTTCAGCAAGCGGATGCACAGGCTTGCAATCAGCAAGATGGAGTCTTTCCTGAACTATGGGAAAGTCCCCAGCCACCGCAATGCTCCCCATTGTATCGAAGATGCCATGCCCAGCCTAGGGAAACTGGATCTGCTGCAGCTCAAGGAGCATCTGCCGGAACTTGAGCGGTATATGAACGAGCACCAATACAGCCATGATTATATAAGACGCATTGTCCTGCGGATTGAGCGGATCATCGTATTGGCCGGCAGAATCGAATGGGACTCATATCAGGAGATACTCGACTGGTTCCGGTCACAGGATTATGGCGATGCCTTCATAACAGAAACATACACCATTGTCAGAATCATGTCGGCATGGCATCTGTACGGCACTTTTCCCAACAACAGAGAGACCCCGCATCCTATATGGCCAAGGGAGAACAGCTACAGCAAGTCTGCCCATTTTTAGGCTGTTTTGTGGTAGAGTGAGGTATTGGGAGTGGTTGTAACGATAACTGCGGCGAATTTTATGCGAGATTATACCGCCGTGAATAATTCAGGCTAAACTTTATTTATTCATAAATACCATTGTTTTTGTTTGTTTCATTCATCTACATCTAAAGAACATATTGCCTGTCACCTACTTGTTTTCCCATACAATTGATTTTTTACTATTGTTACCACCTGTTCCTCGCCCTCGTATGAATCCATTTCCCATAGAATATCTGTATATATATCAACAGCCGCACGGTACAATAAGCCACTAACAGCACAGTTACGAATCAAATCACTCACATATTGACCATCTTTACATTCTTCATCGAGCAAACCACTTTCGGTCAATATCCTTAAATCTCCTATAGCATACGGATTTGCAATTGTACGATCCCAACTCTTACTTTGAATATCATATTTTTGAAGAACAGTACGATAGCGCTTCGTTATCTCCACCCTTTCCTCCGAAGTATATTCAACCTTCCCCTCAAACTCCTTAAGCTCATCATATAATTCTTTTGCAAAAATACATTCACAAGTCCTCATTGTAACAGCTGGTGAATCTTCCCACGGATGAATGCCTATTCCAACACCAGGGCAAGATTTTATTGTTCGTTCTATGGTCTGGTAAACATATTGAATGAGCTTTTGCCTCCACTCCTCTGAATAGTCATTCAAGCTATAACTTTCCATTTTTTTGCTATTTCTAAGCAAAACATCCTCACACTGTGCATTAACATCGGTAAGAATCCTATATTGATCTTGTGACTTAACTCGTGCATGCTTTTCTTCTTTGAACTTGTTAATAGCCTTTGTTCTGCTTTCTTTATCTACTGAATATATCTGCGGAATGTAAATAATATCATTAAGCAATGTAATCACTTCGTCTTTTTTCACATTTGCCCCCTTTATTGCTGTTCCAACACATTCCGCTGAAATTTTATCTCCAACCCCAGCAATAATCTGTTTTGCCAAATCTCTAGTAAATAAATCCTCCACGTCCGAATATTTCTTTGACTTATAAATCGGCAAGGCAACAAAGCGATCCAATGGATGCAAGGCATTTAACGAACTCATAATAATGCTATCATGATTAAAAGCTGACTTAATCTGCTCTTCAAATCTTTTCATAGACAAACTACCATCTTTTTGTGCCTCATAATATTCATCATCCTCAGTAACACTATCATTAGTACGATAAATATAAACTACAGGTGTCGTTCCTACAAGTCCTGCTATTTTCGTAATAGAATCTGCAAATTCCTGCATATTCTCATCACGCATTACAATAATGACTACATCCTGGCGACTAAGACTATCAAATGTATAATCTCCTGAAACTCCAGGTGTATCTGTAAGAACAATTGATTGCTTACCTGTTTTATCCATTATTCTTCTTGCCATTTCGCTCGGTCGTGTATACAATTCCAGAGATACTTGTTTGTCTAAACTTTTCACGTCAGTATCATGCAAGTTTCTTAACCAATCATTAATAACTGTCATCGCAATTTGAAAGTCTGGTGCATTTACATCAATGGATACCGACCTACGGACATAAGGCTTAACCTCTGGACTAATTTGATTTGAAAGCTGCTCGCTTATATTACATCTAAAAAACGGAGAAGTATCAACTATATTTATTTTTGTAGGTATCTGTGTAAAATCACTTCCTCCTCCACACAAAGCCTGGCGCATAAATACAGGATTCTCAATAAAATATGAACCAATGAAACTCTTTCCTCCTCTTGCGCGACCAATCAAGCTAATATTTAGTGCAACATCCATTGTTTCCCGTTGCAACCGTTGAATGTCACGATATCTTGTTTGTTTTCCATAGATAGAAATATTATGG
>CAJUBR010000135.1 GCA_910584695.1 uncultured Lachnospiraceae bacterium | reverse complement strand
AATATTTCAAAACTGATTGGATATGACACTGAAACCTGAAGAGCGTAAAGCGATATATATGGATTCAAATCCTTTGCCAATCGGATTATTTTTGAATTTAATAAGGGTATTACCGGTATTGTAGGACCAAATGGAAGCGGAAAGAGTAACGTCGGAGATGCTGTCCGGTGGGTGCTTGGGGAGCAAAGTGCCAAACAGCTCCGGGGGGCAAAAATGGAGGATGTTATTTTTGCGGGAACAGAGCTTCGAAAACCCCATGGTTCTGCTTATGTTGCCATTACACTGGATAACAGCGACCATTCGCTTCCGATAGACTATGAAGAGGTTACCGTTGCAAGACGGGTATACCGTTCCGGGGAAAGTGAATATCTGATCAACGGAACAGTCAGTAGATTAAAGGATGTAAATGCACTGTTTTTTGATACCGGTATCGGAAAAGAAGGGTACTCCATTATCGGTCAGGGACAGGTGGAAAAAATTCTTTCCGGAAAGCCGGAGGAGAGACGAGAGCTCTTTGATGAGGCAGCCGGTATTGTAAAATACAAGAAAAATAAAGCAGCAACGGAAAAATCTCTGGCAGCAGAAAGGGAAAACTTAAGTCGTGTCAATGACATTTTATCGGAATTGGAAAAGCAGGTGGGACCTTTACAGAAGCAGTCCGAAGTGGCAAAGAAATATCTCCTTTACAAAGGAGAGTTAAAACGTTTTGACGTCAATGTGTTTTTGATGGAAAACGAGCGGATTGATGCACAGATGAGGGAAAACGAAGAAAAATTACATATCGTAAATGACGACAGTGAACGGTTAAAGTCAGAATTCGAGCAGGCGAAGAATGAGTACGAACGGATTGAAATCGTACTAGAGCAGTGTAATCAGTCTATTGATGAAAACAGAAATAAAATTCATGAATTAAAGCTTCAAAATGAACATAATGAAGGAGAAGTCAATGTTTTAAACCAGCAGATTTCCAATGCCAAGTCAACGGATATTCATATGGGTGAACAAATAGACCGTATTAACCAGTCTCTGGCAGCTCAGGAAAAAGAAAAACTGGAATTTCAGGAAAAAAAGGCTTTACTGGATGAAAAGATGGATAGTGCAGATGATGTAGTGGATGAGGCACAGGCTGTCAGTGAGGAAATCGAAGCTGAGATCGAGAAGCTGCTAGAGGAGATTGAAAGGAGTAAAGCGGATATTATTGAATATCTGAATGATGGTGCGAATCTTAAGGCGAAGGTCGGCCGTTATGATGCTATGCTGGAAAATATTAATTACCGAAAAACACAGTTAAACCAGCGTTTCTTACAATTTAAATCAGATGAACTAAAGGATAAGGAGGAATATGATAAGCATAATACCTCTTTGGCAGAAATTGAGAAAACCGTATCGGAACTTCTTGCCCGGTTAGAGGAAATCGACAGCAGATTAGACCGCAATACCATTGCCACGAATGATAACAAACAGCGTTTATTTCAGGCAAATAATGAATACAGCAGTGTAAAATCTAAATTGGAGGCACTCCGCAATATTACTGAGCGCTATGACGGATATGGGAATTCGATTAAAAGAGTGATGGAACAAAAGAGTACCCGTCCAGGAATTATCGGTGTTGTGGCAGATATTATCCAGGTAAACAAGGAATACGAGATTGCAGTGGAAACTGCTCTTGGCGGCAGTATCCAGAATATTGTAACGGATAATGAAAATACGGCAAAATATCTGATTCAGTATTTAAAAAAGAACCGTTTTGGACGTGCCACTTTTTTACCCCTTACGACAATAGGGGGAAAGTATAGCGAGTTTTCCAATAAAGAAGCTTTAAAGGAGCCAGGTGTCATTGGTCTTGCAAAGGATTTGGTGAGGGTCCATGATAAATACAGTGCAGTGACCAATCATTTACTTGGCAGGATTTTGGTGGTGGATACGATTGACCATGCAATTGCGGTCAACAAAAAATATAACCAGAGCCTGCGGATTGTGACGAAGGAAGGAGAATTGCTGACACCGGGTGGAGCCATGACTGGCGGTGCTTTTAAGAATTCTTCTAATCTGCTGGGACGTAAGAGGGAATTGGACGAGCTTACCAAGGTACTTGCGGAGATCAATAATGAGATTGCTAATGCATCAAAGGAAGAAACGGAACTCCGTGCAAAAAGAGAGGAATTAAAGTCATCAAAGGAAGACCTGAATATACAGCTACAGGAGCTTTATCTGCAAAAGAACACCGTTACAATGAACATTGAACAGGTATCCAAAAATCTTGCAGAAGCGGCAAATGCCTTTGCTTCCGTAAATAGGGAGAGCAAAGAGCTAGAGTCCCAGATTGAAGAGATCAACCACAATAAGAATGAACTCTATGATAATCATAAGCAGGCAGAACTTGCCAAGAAAGCTTTAGAGGAACGGATTGAACATCTGGAAGAACAGGTATCTGCCAAAAAGGATGAGTTAAAAAGGGCAAATGAAAAGGTTTCTGAATTAATGTTGGAGTTTAATACGATAAAACAACAGGATGATTTTCTAATTGAAAATTTAAGGCGTATTAAGACGGAGGAAAGTAAACTAAAAGAAGAATTGGAACTTTACCGTTCCCAGATGAGTGACTCCGGCAAAGCCATTGAATCTCTGGTTGCCAGAATCAATCATTTTAAAACGTTAATAGATGCAGATAAAAAAGAGATTGAGACACTGGAACAACAGTTGAATAAAGATCTTTCGGATAAAGAGGAACTAAACGCAAAGCATAAAGAATTTTTTACAAAGCGTGAAACTTTGAATGAAGAGATCACGAAGTTAGATAAATCCGCATTCCGGCTGTCGGCACAACTGGAGAAGATCAGCGAGCAGGCAGACAGTCTTAGCAAGTATATGTGGGAAGAGTATGAGCTGACGTACCAGTCGGCGGCAGAATTAAGGGATGATTCCCTTAATGATCTAGATGGATTAAAAAGGGAAGTATCTGCCGTTAAATCAAAGATCAAGGCACTTGGAGATGTCAATGTCAATGCCATTGAAGATTATAAACTGGTTTCTGAGCGCTATGAATTCTTAAAGGGTCAGCATGATGATATTGTGAAGGCGGAAGAAAATCTTCTTCGTATCATTGAAGAACTGGACACGGCAATGCGTACGCAGTTTGAAGAAAAATTTAAAGAAATCCAGGTGATGTTCGATAAAGTATTTAAGGAACTCTTCGGAGGCGGAAGAGGTACTTTGGAACTGGTTGACAGTGAAGACGTATTAGAAGCGGGAATTAAGATTGTAGCACAGCCGCCGGGAAAAAAATTACAGAATATGATGCAGTTATCCGGCGGAGAAAAAGCACTATCCGCCATTGCACTGTTATTTGCAATCCAGAGCCTGAAGCCTTCTCCGTTTTGTCTGTTAGACGAGATTGAGGCAGCATTAGATGATTCCAACGTAACCAGATATGCAAAATATTTAAATAAACTTACAAGGGATACCCAGTTTATCGTAATTACCCACAGAAAAGGTACAATGGAGGCAGCAGATGTGTTATATGGTATTACGATGCAGGAAAAAGGGGTATCTACACTGGTTTCAGTCAATCTGATTGAAAATGAGTTGGATGATTAATGGTTTGTTATTTTAATTCATATTTATAATAGGCAATTACCTAATATTTATAAAGTCTAAAGGAGATGAAGTATATGTTTGATTTTTTCAAAAAGAATAAAAAAACAGATATGGAACAGACACGAATAGAACCAGAAAGCGTACAGAATGAGGAAAAGGATAAAGCGGAAGAGGTACAGGAAGCCGGAGAAAACGAAGCTGAAGTGAAAGATTTTGCAAAAAAAGAAATAAGTGATACAATAACGGAGGGGGAGCCGATAACAGAGGAAGAACCAACGAAGGAAAAGGGCTTTTTTTCCCGTTTAAAAGCAGGGCTTGCCAAGACAAGAAACAGCATTAACGAAAGCTTTGACAATCTATTTAAAGGTTTTTCTTCCATTGATGAGGATTTTTATGATGAATTGGAAGAAACCCTGATTATGGCGGATTTAGGGATAGATACTACGGAGCGGATTATTGAAAACTTGAAAGAACTGGTCAAGAAGAATCATATTAAAGAGGTGGAAGCCTGTAGGGAACTGGTGATCAATATTATAAAAGAGCAGATGCTGGTAGAGGACAGTGCCTATGATTTTGAAGACAAAAAGACTGTGATGCTGATTATCGGCGTTAATGGGGTTGGAAAAACGACTTCCATAGGAAAACTGGCGGCACAGTACAAAAACCGTGAAAAACGTGTTATGATGTGTGCAGCAGATACGTTCCGTGCAGCCGCCATTGACCAGTTAAAAACCTGGGCAAACCGTGCCGGAGTAGAGATTATTTCCCAACAGGAGGGGTCTGATCCTGCTGCCGTTACCTATGATGCAGTAAAAGCAG
>CAJUBR010000134.1 GCA_910584695.1 uncultured Lachnospiraceae bacterium | reverse complement strand
CCATTCCGCACCCGATATCTGTTCCTACCGCATTGGGAATGACCACATCCTTTGCCGCAAAGACGCCGCCTATGAGCATCCCTTTTCCTGTATGGATGTCCGGCATGAGGCATATCCATTTATGTACAAACGGAAGCTGTGACAGATGATATGCCTGTTCCAGACACTTATCCTCAAGACAGTCCATATCGTTCAGCCATACCTTTATGGGATGGCCGGTATTCTCATTCGTGATCTCAAACATGATCCGTTCCCTCCTGTAGTTTTATGCATCCCCGTTTTTATAAGACTTTCCCTGCTGCTGTACTTTCTGGAACCATTCATAAGAACTGTAACTGTTCTGCCTGCACTGCGGGCAGGGATTGGCCGGTGTCTCAATGATTCCTAATTTATACGGACATTTCCTACACGGCGCTTTTATTCTTCTGATTATATTTCTCACTTTCACTAATTACACCTCCCCGTTATAGCCTTTCAATAAAATCTAAGGGTTCACATACTCCCTATATATTCATATTGCCAAATTTCCCATAATTTCAGAGAAAATAAATGCAAAAACAGGGAACCATTGAAATTCCCTGTTGTAAATTGCTTTTAAGTTTTGATTTTTCTAATCATCATCCAACGCAAAGCGTGGATCTTCATCTGCATTTATACTCAGCATCGGCCTCTTGCTCTGTGCATAATGGTAAGCATGATTATCCATCGCATCATTATCATTAAAATCATTATCATCAAAAACACCTTGCTCAACCAACGGCCGCAATGCCTGAATGATAAAATATTCACTCCATTCTGTTAATCTATCCTTTGCGTTTCCTATAACTGGGTACAAAAGATTAAGTGTTCTTAGTTCACTAAAGGTTTGGATTGACGCAACAGAACAGCAGCCTTTGTTTGACATAACTGCTATAAGTGCCCTTGGATAAGCTGCAAATAAATCCGTTCCTAAATATGCATAACATTTTTCCATTGACCGAAGTTTCTGCTCCGCATTCTCCCTTTTTTCCTTTATTTCTTTATCTCCGGCTACCATATCAACAATTTTATCGACCATATTCTTCGGATAAAGATTATCCAGCTTATCTCTGCGGATTTTGGCCTCATAATCAACAGTTCCTTTATTGGATATGAGTACCCCTTTCTTTTCTAGCTTGTCAACCTGTTTTTCATAGTAATAATTTCTAATTTTCGTATTACTATAAAATGAAGGGTATGGCAATGGTTGACCAGTCCCCATACGCTTTTCGATATCCATCAACACCCTGCAAAATAATATCGGATTCACAACAACGAAAAAAATACTTCTTGCAAATCCAAGTGTAAATAATGATGTTAAGCTTTTTATTATGTAAAATCTATCTGTTGCCACATCTATACTTTCATAATATTTCTTTGCCATGACAATATCCATGATGCAATCAATCATTCCTATGAACATAAGAGCTACAACTAAAACCGCTCCATATTTCACCGCAGCTATGCACATATACGCAAAGTAAAGAAAAGATATGGCAGAATTAATTCTTGGCTCAAACAGAATATACTTTGCAATTACACATATAATGCATATTGCAATAAAACCTATTATAAGATAATGCACTATTATCACTCCATTTCAAACGTTATTTCGCCTTTAGACTGCAATTCATTCAATGCCTCCACCGTAAATTTGGAACTTGGTATATTCGTATCGGCATCAGCCATTTGCCATTTCTCACATTCGTCTAAAAAATACAGTTGGAAAGAAACATTAACTGTATCCATAGTATCCTCAGACATTACCAGCTTTACTTTGCCGCCAACAAAACAAAGCCCCTTTTCACTTACTGCACGCTCTTTAACCTTATCGGCTCCTTCTGCAACAATACCTGCCCACTCCTCAATAGACATTTTTCCTGCAACCGTACTCCTAAGTGTGTCTTGTGCAGCATTCAAAGCAGCATCCCTTGCTTCCTCCACAAAAGGTCCTATTACAGACGTTAACGCACCCTTAGCAAGTGCAATCAGTGTGCCTGTTAATAATGACATATCATCCTCCCTCTATGCATTAATCGCAAGTTTCAATTCTTCTGTCGTTGAAACTTCCACATTCATTGCAACCCTTCCTACTTTCGCCAAAATATCCGGCGGAATTTCACTTTCATTAACTGCTTTTGTATAAACAACTTCTTCCCACTCACTGGTCATTTTATTTTTATAATAATATTTCGACTTGTTTTTGAATCCATCGGTAGTTTTTGTCAAAAAAGTCCTAGTTCCATCAGGAGTTAATCCCAACACTTCTTTTATCTTATTTACCGCTTTTCTGATCCACTCCACAATATTTTTCCAGAACAAAAGCAATCCGGCAATCATAGCTGCTGATAGCGTCAATATTATAGCAATTGCAATCATCTTGATAATCCTCCTCCAAATTGTGCTTTTACATAATCTTCACTGACCGTTCTTTTTGAAGTAACTACTCCTAAATCCTCATTATCTTTCTTACTGTTAACAATTACTTCGATTGCATCTTCAAAGTAACTGTGCTTCACAATATTATTTCCCAATCTCGCTGCTCTCAGTGAAGCATTTAATACGGCATTAGAAATATCAGCACCTGATACACCATTGTATTTTGTCGCTAATTCTCTAATGTCAACATCCGTTGGCAATGATTGCGGAATATACATATTCCATAATTTAAAACGACTTTTTTCATCTGGCAAATCAAATTTAACATGCGCTAAAATTCTGCGCATAAATGCCGGATCATAGTTTGAAATAAAATTAGATGCAAATAATATTAAATCATCATATTCATTAATCAAGACAAGCAGAACTGACCGAGTCTGGTTCACACTTACATCGGTTGAATTTGCCATATTTGTTACACGTCTGCTTAACAAAGCATCCGCTTCATCGAAAAATACAACCGCCTTTGATTTTCTCGCATAGTCAAACATTGCTACAAGGTTTTTAGACGTTTCACCTACATATTTTGATTCAATCTGGGAATAATCAACCGTCAAAATCATTCTCCCCAATTGTTTGGCTATTGCATGCGCAGTCAAACTTTTTCCTGTTCCAGAATCACCATAAAGGTTGATTCCAGCACGATTCTGCTTCTTATGCGTCTTCCCAAGCCCCCATGTATCAAACAGTAATTCCCGTCTTTCATATAAGACAAGTACATCCTGTATAGCATCATATGTTGCTTTATTTAATATAATATCATCAAAACTATGCTTAGGTTCTTCCACATCAAATAATGCAAATATAGGTGTTTGCTCTGAACCGCTCTGTTTCAATAAACCCTTTCCCTTTATTTCCTGCACCGCTGGTTCATTTGTTGGCAAATCTATACGTTTGCCAAGTGGCATCTTCTCCCCTCCTCCCAAAAGGAACGTTTTCTCATTCACAAGCGCTTATGTCTTTCCAGTCCTGATATCTTACTTACTCACGCACATACTTCCAACATTCCCAACATTTTCTTGTATTATTTCCTCCCACTCTCTGTCCACGGTAATTGCTATTCGGGCTTAAGCAGGTACCATAACCGTTATACTGGACATATCGCGGATTCTTATCCGGCTGTCTCTCTCCATCCCAATATTCACAAGTAGGACAATCGTGATGCTTTGTATATGCTTTCATCATATATAATTCCCTCCTATCACTTAAAACATTTATTTAGGCCGCTTATAATAGCTCATCCGCCTATACACTCCATTTTAGCATGACTCATTCGCCTATACAATAATAATATTAAAATTTAAGACAATTTTTGAGAATGAGGTAAACAAAATGGACTATGTATTATTAGGGCAAAAGATCCGTGCGGCCCGCATAGCAGCCGGATTATCACAGGAACAATTAGCTGAAATGGTAGGACTCACCAGCCAGCATATCTCCCATACAGAAGTTGCTTCTACCAAGATCAGCCTCCCTTCCCTCATAAAGATTGCCAACGCCCTGCATACCAGTGTAGACAGGCTGCTCTCTGACAGTATCCATGATTCCAAATCTTATCTGATGGACGATGTGCAGGCAGTCTTTTCCGACTGCGACCCCGATGAAATGTATGTCATGCTGGAAGCTGCAAATGCTGTCAAAAAGTCTATCCGGGTACGAAAATTAAAGCGCGCGGACTGAATGGTTACTACATCCATTCAAAATCCCCTTCCTGCAGCCACAGCACATTATCATTAATAAGTGGCAGCGGCACATCACTGAGCAACGTCCCAAAGAAATTGACCAATACCCCTCGCTGTACTCTTGCCGGATCACCACCACTAACATCATCTCCTGCGACTTCATACTGATATCTCTCCGTTGGTACGGTACTCCTGTCTATACGCACATCGCTGAAATCGCATGGGATACCACATACACTGACTTTCTGAAACTTTTCTGTCCTGTAATCAAGCCTCATCATAAAATATCTCCCTGCTCATTTTTCATATACAGAGCCGTCATCATACACCCTGTAAGTGACCACATCACCGCCAACACGCCCAACGATCTCAACAAAATCCGG
>CAJUBR010000133.1 GCA_910584695.1 uncultured Lachnospiraceae bacterium | reverse complement strand
ATCATATAAAAGGGCCTGAATATAAAAACCGGTTCCTCCAGTTACAATGGGGATTTTGCCTTTAGAATAAATCTCATCCATTGCACGCTTTGCCATTTGCTGAAAGGCAACAACGTTAAAATCATCTGCAGGGTCTAAAACATCAATCAGATAATGTTTGATTCCCTGCATTTCTTTTTGTGTTATTTTAGCAGTTCCGATGTCCATGAAACGGTACACCTGCATGGAATCTGCTGATATGATTTCTCCATTTACGGCTTTTGCCAGTTGAAGAGAAAGGTCAGTTTTTCCCACCGCAGTGGGTCCTGTTAAAATAATCAGTGGTTGTTTATCTGGCATTTTATCACATCCAATCTTTTTGATACAATATCTGTATGCAGTCTTTTCGTGTTCATGGCACACGACCTGTAATTCAGTATTTAATTCTGAATTCGTTTAAATTTCCGTTCTACTTCTGTTTTGGTCAGAGAAATCATCGTTGGTCTGCCGTGGGGACAATTATAAGGATTATCCAAAGTCAGCAATTCATCAATAAGTGCATCGGCTTCCCTAAAGGAAATCTCAGAATTCCCCTTGATTGCTGCCTTACATGCCATCGTAGAGAGTTTTTCCACGAAAAAATCAAGGCTGACGGTTCCCGTATCCTCCGCCAAAGAATTTAACAGGGCATCAAATAAAAGCTGTGGTTCCACACCCATAATATCATCCGGCATGGAACGGATAACAATAGAATCATCGCCAAAATCCTCTAAATCAAAACCGGTTTCCCTAAATAAATTCATCCGATCCATTACCAGGGTATGCTCTACGCTGTCTAAATGGATCACTTTAGGTGGTAACAACTGCTGGGAAATAACACTCTTATTTGCCATCTGTTTCATAAAACGTTCAAACATAACCTTTTCATGTGCGGCATGCTGGTCTACAATATACAGCTTATTATCATATTCAATCATCCAATAGGTCTTAAACACCTGCCCGATCAAGCGGTGTGATTTTCGTGCTTGTTCCGAAAGAAACCGCCCCGCCGGCATGGAAAGCTGTTCATTTTTAATAACCTCTCCGCTTTGGTTTTCCGGTATGGCTGTATCGGTAGCTGATGGTCGTTCTTTATCAAAATCTGATGCAGAAGTAGCTAAAGCCTCAGCTTTGCATTCTACTGTATGTTCTGTCTGAAAAAGTTTCTGTTGTTTTGCAATCTGTTCCGATGAAATATCCTGCGGTCGTTTTTCAGAATCCTGTAAAGTTTCCGGCTGTTTTTCTACTTTGGATTCTGATAACTTTTCCTGCTTTTTTATGACAGCCTGCTGATATCTGGCGGCTCTCGCTTCCTTTTCAAACGGTTCCGGTACATGCAGGGTATCCTTTCTCTGCTGCTCAATGGTAATGGCACGCTCCTCCTTTGCAGTTCTAAGAGAAACATCCTGTATCATTTCCTGCTGTAACAAGGTCTGACGGACACTGTCTTTTACAAAAGAGAACAATTGCTCCCCGTCCGAATATTTAAATTCCATTTTTGTTGGATGCACATTGACATCTAATTTCGAGCTGTCCAGAGTGAAATGTAATGCAGTAAAGGGAAACTTATGTATCATAACGAAGGATTTATATGCCTCCTCAATTGCTTTTGTCACGATATTGCTGCGGATATATCTCCCATTTACAAAATAATGCTCAAAACTACGATTCCCTTTGGAAACATAGGCTTTTCCCACATATCCTTCCACGGCAAAATCACCTGTTGACCGCTTTATGGCCAGCAGATTAGATGAAACATCCTTACCATAAATATGGTAAATCACATCCTGTAGTCTGCCGTTTCCGGATGTGGCAATTTTATTACTTCCATTGATAATATACTTAAAAGAAACCTCGGGGTGGGATAAAGAAAGCCTTGTAATCAGTTCCGTGACATAGCTCCCTTCCGTCATAGGCGTTTTCAGGAATTTTTTTCTTGCAGGTACGTTATAAAAAAGATTTCTAACAATAATAGTAGTTCCTGTAGGGGCACCGATTTCCTCACTGGCAATCTCCCTGCTTCCGTGAATCTCATACCGGATGCCGGTTAACGCATGAGCAGTTTTCGTAATACACTCTACCTGAGACACTGCTGCAATACTGGCTAACGCCTCACCACGAAACCCTAAGGAACTCACACTTAATAAATCTTCTATCGTCATAATCTTGCTGGTAGCATGGCGGACAAAGGCAGTTGGCACCTCATCCTTCTCGATTCCCTGACCGTTATCGGTAATCCGGATCAGTGACATCCCTCCCTCTTTAATTTCTACCGTGACTGCGGTTGCACCTGCGTCTATTGCATTTTCTACAAGTTCCTTTACTACAGAAGATGGACGTTCTACTACTTCTCCTGCTGCTATTTTATTAATGGTTGATTGGTCTAAAACCTTTATCATATGCTTTACTCCTCTTTATCCTCAAGACAATTCCACTGGCATTTTTTCATATCAACATAATGATACCGTTCCGTTTATATCTGTCTGTAATCCATTTTTTGTAAAATTAGTATAACATGATAAAGTAATATCTGTATAGTTTTAAAACATCTGATTTTATACCTTTATTTTATACAGAAATACCAAATACACAATGAAAAGCAGCAAATCTTCTCATGACCTGCTGCTTTTACAACCTTTTTATAAAAAATATTCTGTTATATATAACCTATGAAAATATGACTTATTTTGCGAGTGCATTATCGACCACAAAACGAATATCCTCGATTTCTGATGCCATCTGCTGATATATGATTTCCTGTTCCGAATCATTAGGGTCCCATTGTACATCACTGGCATAATAGAGAATATATGTGCTGTCTTTGGTAGAAAACAGATAACGATAATTGGTAAAATCATATCCGTTCTCTACAAACTGCTCGGGAGTCATGGCTTCCTCATAACAGACAATGTTAAACAATACCCCTCCCTCAAATGTGCCGCTCCAATTACTCATCTTTTTTCTTATTTCCTTATTATAAATCTTATAATTCTGACCGTCCTTCTCAACGGAATAGGTTCCGCTCCAGCTATCGGGTAAAATCATTGTAAGACCTATTTCCTCCAATGTTACAGTCTCTTGTTCATGGGCAAAAACAATGGCTCCTGCACTGAAGCTGCAAACCATAAGAACAAAGACGGCTGCTGCTGCCATAAACCGTTTTATCCGTTTTTGCCGGTACTGCCGTTTATAATCAGGTATCTGCTCTGCCTGTTCAATCAGCCTGTCATCAATGTTTCCTATATATTCTGAGAGCTGTTCTTTATTCATACCATAATCCCCTCGCTTTCTAAATATTTTCTTAATTTTAGGCGCATTTCATATAACATGGATTTCACTTTACTCTGGCTAAAGCCTGTTGCCTGGCATATACTATTAATTGAATCAAAATACCAGTATCGTCTTATGAATACATTCCGTTTTTCCTCAATCTGCTGCCAGAGAAATTTGTTAATCGTGATTTGTATGTGTTTCTTTTCAATTTCTAATTCTAAACTATCTGTACCGGAGACACAATCACCCAATTCATCTAAAGACGTAACAGCATGCGGATTACGCTTCGCCGCAGAAATATATTCGTATTTCTTTAAAGCCAGATTTCTTGTAATCCTGCTGATAAACACCGAAAATTTATTGGGACGTTGTTTGGGAATGATATTCCAGACAGCAAGATAGGTATCATTCACACACTCTTCACTGTCTTCATCATTTGAAAGGATATTATTTGCAATATATGTGCATAATCTGCCATATTTTAAGGACGTTTCTTTAATAGCATCCTCGTTTCTCTCCCAGTACAAGTCTACAATTCTTTTATCATCCACATAAGTTTCCCTCCTTATCGTAATCTGTGAAAGCAGCTTTCACTATATAAGTACGGTTTTTTTCTCGTGGGTTGTAATTTTAAGAAAATATTTTCATTTTTTTCCGGCATAGATACAGGATCAAATATTTTCGAGGGACTCTTTTATATTATTTCAACCTGTCCTGTAAATCATTCAGATATAATAATGCCTTCATTGGTGTCATATTTGATAAATCCAATGCCTTGATATCCGCTACCACACTGGATTCCTCCACATTGCCAAATAAAGACATCTGTCCGCTGGTATCGTTGTTTTTCCCCTTTTTTCCTTTTGAGAGGGTATCCTCTAAAATCCTCGGCATAATATCTGCTGCTGCAGTCACGGTAATATCATGTTCGGCAAGTTCATCCGCAATTTCCCTGGCCCTTGCAAGCACTACCTCCGGGACACCGGCCAGCTTTGCTACCTGAATACCGTAGCTTTTATCTGCACCGCCCTTTATAATCTTACGCAAGAATACAATGTCCTCTCCCGATTCTTTCACGGAGATACAGTAATTATTCACACTGTCAAGCTTCCCTTCTAACTCCGTCAGTTCATGATAATGGGTAGCAAATAGCGTTTTTGCTCCCAATAAATCCTTTGAGCTTATATATTCCACGACTGCCCAGGCAATGGAAAGTCCGTCATAGGTAGAGGTTCCCCGCCCGATTTCATCTAAGATCAATAAACTGTCCTTTGTAGCATTGCGTAAAATATTAGCAACCTCGCTCATTTCTACCATAAAGGTACTCTGTCCGGAAGCCAGATCATCTGAAGCACCTACCCGGGTAAAGATCCGGTCTACAATACCAATATGAGCCGATGCCGCAGGGACATAAGAACCAATTTGTGCCATTAATACGATTAATGCCACTTGCCGCATATAAGTGGATTTCCCCGCCATATTCGGTCCTGTAATAATGGAAAT
>CAJUBR010000132.1 GCA_910584695.1 uncultured Lachnospiraceae bacterium | reverse complement strand
TGGAAGGCAAGGACTATGTGGTAAAAGACGGCGACGTGATCCTGTTTCGGTTTAACGTCTGATACAATTTCCTGTCGGGAAAATGTTGTAAACGCTGGGAGTTACCGCTTGCGGGCGGTAGCTCCTTTTGCTGTTTAACCCCTACCTTACCCCTACCCGATATTTTTGCTCAATAATTTACTGCCTTATCCAGTTTTAGAATTTCGCTCTGTTTCAGGTCGTTCAATACGTGCGTATAAGTATCGGCTGTTTCTTTTATGGTGGCATGACCTAAGAATTTCTGCATGACCCGTACATCTACGTTGTTTTCTGCCCCTCTGGTGGCAAATGTATGGCGGAGACAATGAGGGTGGATGTTGCTGACGCCGATTTTCGCACAGATAGAGTAACAGGTGCGTCGTATATTGTTTGGGTCAAGCGGTCTGCCTAACTGGGTACAGAAAACAAGGTCGTTATCCTCGTAGGCGGTATTGGCTTTTTCTTTGTTTTTCTCCTGTTGCTCCCAGACATCAGCAAGCACCTTTATAGCCGTTTCATTGAGTGGGATTATCCGCTCACTGGTAGGTGTTTTTGGTGTACCAAACTCCAAGTGCCAATGTTCCTCTGGATTGTCAGGGTCTTTTACTTTGCGAATGATTCTCTTAATGTGCAACTGGTTCTGCTCAAAGTCTATGTCCTGCCATTTCAGCCCTAACAATTCCCCAAGCCGCATACCTGTGCAGAGGTCGAAAATATAGACCACTCCCATATAGGTCACTTTCGCCTGTTCTACAAAGGCATTTTGCTGTTCCTGTGTTAAGACGGTGATTTGCGGCTTTGTTGTCTTTGGAAGTTTAACCCTGTTCGCAACATTTCTGACAATCAAACCATCGTCTACCGCCGTTTCTAAGGCGTTACTTAACACCTTAAAAATGTCTATCACTGTAGAGGGTGCTAACCCTTTACCAGATAAGCTATTGACAAATTTCTGAATGATGTCCTGTCGTAATGCCTTTAGCTTATAGTGACCGATAGCTGGCTTAATGTGGTTTTTCACCTTGACCGTATAATTGTTATAGGTGGTAGGCTTTACATACTGCTTTTTATATTCGAGCATATAAAAGTCAAGCCATTCGGCAAGGGTCATTTCTGTAGGATTGGTGATAATGCCTTTTTGCAGATTATTCAGCAGGTCGGTCATTTTGGCGGATACTTCCTGTCTGGTCTTTCCATATAAGGATTTACGCTGTTGCTTTCCGTCTGCCGATATGCCAATCGTTACACGGGCTTCCCATGTGCCGTCTTTCCGTTTGCGGATAGAGCCTTCATTTTGTCCTCGTTTTGCCATGCTTTATTCATCCCCTTTACTTTTCTCAATCATTTCATTGCTGATAACGTCTAAAGTATTTAGTTCATTCCTCAAGGCAAGAATCATGGAAAAACGCTTACATCTATATAATGAAGCGATTTCCTCAAAATAACTTCCATCTGCCTCTTTTTCCTCCGCTTCAAGGCAATAGCCAGCCAGCTCTGTAAGGGCACTAAAGAAAGTAACCGCTGAAAAATTCAAGCGTGAATTAGCGTTCAAATCCTTGCTTAGCCATTGAGCCGTACCTGCCAATACATCAAGCCACCTATTCCTAAATGCTTCTGGAATCGAGCATAAAGCCTTAGATAGTATAGACAGGCTTTCGTCAAATTCTATATTGGTTTCATAGTTTTTATGCTCTGTCAATCCCAATAGGTAATCTACACTACACTCAAGACATTTTGCCATTCTTTTAAGAACCTCAACATCTGGGCAGTGCTTTCCGCTCTCATAATTGCTCATGGATTGTCTTACAATTCCTATCTTATCTGCAAATTGCCCTTGCTTGATATTACTTTGTTCCCTAAGAGCCTTTAGGCGGCTTCCAAATTCTGCAAATTTATATTCTTCCATAACGCCAAAACCTCCTTGACTCTTATTATAAATCGAAACCAAGAAAAAGTAAAGAAAATTTTATAAAAACAGAATAGGAGCTTTTTGGTTAAAAAACCTTGACATAAAATGAAATGTGTTGTATTATAGTAGACGTAACAGGACATAGTGGGAGTTTGAGAGGGAGGTGCAACAGAAAAACTTAGTACGCATTGACTAACCTGCGATATAAAGCAGTACCCATATAATAACTTTGGATTTTCCAAATAAAGAAACAACCAAACTTATTGAACGAAAAGGAGGATATGACTATGATTTATGATTATAGTTCATGGGATTCACTTCCTCTGATACTCCAAGCTAAGGATATTCAGATGATTTTGGGAATTTCAAAGGGAAAGACATATGAGATTATGAACTCCGCAGATTTTCCGACAATTCACCTGAATAAACGTATGATGGTATCAAAGGACAAATTTTATGAGTGGCTTAATAAAGATAGCAGGAAAATCAAAAGGAGGGCAATTTATGTGTCAAAAAAAGGTTGAAGCAATGAACCATAAAGAAAGTTTTAAGGCTGCGTTTGGTGGCTCATGTATGGATGAGAACACAGGTCGGAGAGTAGTTTTTCAAGGATTTCGTGAAGAAGGGAGGCAATTAGTGGAAGCTATATGTGTATCAGATGTCTTAAAAGAACGGGCAGTTCAGGGGCAGAAAGTACAACAATTTCTTGACACAGTTCGGTCTATACTCAAGGATTGCGAATATTTATATCTGTTTCCAACCCATGAGCAGAGGGAACAGAATGTAAGATTATCATGCAAAATCAAAAGAAATGACGATGAAATTGGTTATGTGGAGGATATGGACTATTTACTGGACTGTGAATATATTTACAAACTGATTTTTGGACTTCCTATGGAACCTAACTCTGGTATGAACATTATTTTCTGTGTACCAAATGAACTGGCGTATTATTCAGAGTTGTTCCAGTTGGGAGTGCTGAAGCCTTATGATAAAAACTCTCAAGAGCCGTTCTGTAGGATTGAAGAATCTGGCAAGTTGTATATTCGTATTTCCAATGCGTTCATAAATCTTGATATTTCTGAAATTATGTAAATAAGGCAATAGCCATAGGAATTATTGTAGTTCCTATGGCTATCATATTACCCTTTTTTCAAAATCCCCTTGTCAACCAAATTGGATACCCGCACAGACTCTTCTTTTGGGTTATGCACAAAATATCCACAGGGAGCAGGGGGAGGCACTATATCTTCCCACATACATTCAACGCCCATTCCTTGTAAAGAGCCGAAAAGATAGGGGCAGTCATCACAACCTCTATATTCTGGAGCCACTTTCCGCACTTTATCCTGTCGCTTACAGAAAATCCGTCCGTTTCCGTCCATATAATTAAAATGGTTGACTAATTCCAGATGGATAGCCATTTTACTCCCCCTCTCCATCAGTGTTTATGCTGAATGGTTCTGATAGCTTCTTCGACAAACTGCTCCGTTCGCTGTTTCCCATAATACCGATAAGGGTCTACGGCTTTCTCCGTCTTTTCATCCATCCACGGATTAACTACACAATAGCCTTTATGGGTAAATTTCACCATATCAATCGTAGCCGTTCCAGAATTGTCATGCCACATAGCGTCTAACTGCTGCCAAGCAAATTCTTTTACCTGTTCAATCGTTATTTCCATAGCTATCCCCCGATTTAATCATCTTCCTCATAATACGCTAAATCGTCAAAATACCCACCCTCGGCATCATCTTCAAGCAATTCTTCCTCGGTCATTTCCGCTACATCTTCCAGAGCCTTATCCATTTCAAGGGCTGATTTTTCAGCCGATTTCTGGATAAATGGCAATCTCTCTTTCTGTTCAATGTTTCGCTCCATGTATTATCCCTCATTTCTTTGTCAATAAATGCCGTTTAGGACAAGTCAGTACATAGCGTCCATGTCTAACGGTTCTGTATCAATCTGTCCACCCAATCACATAAATTCCGTTCTTGTTTCGGAGTAGAAGCAGTTACAACAAATTCCTGTCCTCTGCAAGCAGAATTTAATTCTGCATAACCGTCCTTTACCGTAGGGCAGTTATCGCCTTGCCAAGAAATAGAAATACCACCATCACCAAAGAACGCAGGCAAAGCCCATAGCCGCCGATTATCTTGCACCCTCTTTGTAAGCACCAGTGAATCATCATACTGGAATGTGCCGTATATATCGGGCAGATATAAACGGTTATTCGGGCGGTTTTGGTTTATACTGTGTGGGTGCCAGGAATAATGCTCAATTTCCTGTTTCTCCCTCAATATTTCCCCCACTTTCATATAACCGTAGATGATATGGACAATAGGGGCGTTACGGTCAAAACACAGTGTTTTATCAGGTTGAACCATTGTTTTTTGGAACATTCCATAGAATAAAAATATATCGCCCACGCCTACGCCCAATTTATCCAGATGTACGGCAGATACGCCATGTTGTCCGAATGCTGGTTTCCATTCATCTGTTGTCGTTCTGCCCTCTATATCCTCGTATATGTCGGGGTCAAGGTGACAGGTCGGATTTTTGCCAAAATCAAATTTAGGGCGTAGCTGACAGATGATTCTCTCTAAACTCTGTCCCTTGTAATACAAATCCTTATATGCCGTTCCTATCGTTGTATCTGGAATAGGGAGTGATAACAGTGTACCGTCTGGCAAGATAGGGTTTGCCATACCCCCTGATTTACTATCCATGCCTTTTCTGCTCAATATCACTTTCATAATGCCATGCCTCCTACACAGCATTATCTTAGCACATAGCACAGCAAAAAGCAACTGATAGCATATATAAATAACGCAACCTGCGGATTATCCAAAACATAAGCAATTAGTATCATTTACATATACTATTTGCATTGGAGGGAAACCGCATGGAGCAACAGGCATTAGGAAAGCGTATTCGTGAGGAACGGCTAAAGCTGA
>CAJUBR010000131.1 GCA_910584695.1 uncultured Lachnospiraceae bacterium | reverse complement strand
AAGCAAGGCGGAAAGCGGAAGAGGAAGCAAGACGAAAGGCTGAGGAAGAAGCAAGGCGGAAAGCGGAAGAGGAAGCAAGACGAAAGGCTGAGGAAGAAGCAAGACGGAAAGCGGAAGAGGAAGCGAGACGGAAGGCCGAGGAAGAAGAAAGGAAGAGAATAGAAAGAGAAAATTTAATTAAGGCTGAGGAAGAAGTAAGACGGAAAGCAGAAGAAGATGCAATTAAATACAGAAAATTGGCAGAAGAAGCTGCAAGACAGGCAGAGGAAGCAATGAAAGCCTTAGAGGCAGTTAGAAAATCTGCAAGTTTTGAAGCCGTAAAACAAGAGGAAAAAGGAACGGAATCAACAATAGAAAAGAAACAGAGAACAGAATTTACGTTACCAGTGGGTGCGGATCAATATCTGGGGAAATATCTTTCTGTCAATGCAATAAATGAGCAGATTAGTCAGGCTATGCAATATATTATTGAAAATCCATCAGAACCAAGAAATATTGTAATTCTCGGGCAGTATGGTTTTGGTACAACTTCAATTGCTGAAGATTTTGCGAGAAGTTTTTATGCAATGGGTATCTGTAAAAACAAGACGATAGCAAAGATTAAAGCTGGAGCTCTGAATCGGGCGAATATTAGTGATGCGATTAGCAAGCTGCAAGGTGGTTGTCTTGTTATTGAGAATGCAGGAGTAATTTCAAATGAGAAGTTAAATGAGATATATCAGATTGTTAATAATCCAGATAACGATGTAATCATTATTTTAACTGGACAGATTGAGACCTTATCAAGAATTTTTAAAGATAATGTTGTAATTTCTTCTCAGTTTAAACATTTAATTCAAGTACACAGAATTACGGATTTAGATGTTTTGGCAATTGCAAAAAACCATGCAGAAAAACTGGAATATCCTTGTGAACCGGATGCTGAAAATATGCTTCGCAAGAGAATGCGGGAAGTTGAAAGCGGAAATCTGGACCGCGTATTAAAGATAGTGGATAATGCGGTTTCTAAGGCACATAATAGAGAAATGAATACCGGAGAACAGGAACATCATTTGATATCAAGCGATTTTGAATAAGTATCGGAATATATGATCTAAAAGCTAGCCAATTATGGAAAAGGTTTTATGCTTTTTCCATAATTGGTTTTTTGAGTGTTTAGGTTATGCTATTGTATAGTGGAATTTGAGTCGAAAATAAAAATATATGGAAAATGTAAAAAAAGTATTTGTTTTTTTTGTATTTTTTGATAGTATGTAGGTAATTAGATTTATGCATATAAAATAAGGTTGATTTCCCGTAAGCTTATTACACGGGATTGGCTGATTATACTTTTAAAGAGAAAGAGATAGATAAACGGAGGATATCATATTATGTTTGATATGGATATAGGAATTGATTTAGGGACTGCAAATGTTTTGGTATATGTTAAAGGAAAAGGGATTGTTATTAACCAACCTTCTGTTGTGGCTTTTGAGAAGAAATCCAGGAGACTGATTGCCATTGGAAACAAAGCAAAGCTTATGATAGGAAAAGAACCTGCTAATATTGAGGTGATCCGTCCTCTAAAGCAGGGAGTTATATCAGATTATACTGTAACGGAAAGAATGTTGAAAGCCTTTATTGAAACTGCAATGCAGAAGAAGAGAATGTTAAGCCGGCCCAGAATCTGTGTCTGTGTACCAAGTGGTGTGACAGAGCTTGAAAAGCGTGGGGTAGAGGATGCTGTATACCGGACAGGTGCGAAGCATGTTGATATTATGGAAGAACCCATTGCTGCTGCAATTGGTGCAGATATTGATATTACATTGCCAAAAGGAAATATGATTGTGGATATTGGAGGAGGAACCAGTGATATTGCAGTTATTTCCCTTGGAGGTATCGTAGAAAGTAATTCTCTTAAATTGGCAGGAGATGATTATAATGAGGCGATGATAAAGTATATTCGCCGGACTTAGAATCTATTGCTTGGCGAGCCTACTGCAGAGAAAATTAAGATGACAATCGGTTCTGTTTATCCAAGAGAAGAGCCGGTTACGATGGAGGTAAAGGGGCGTGATTTGGTGACAGGGTTTCCGGCAAGGATCATTGTATCTTCAGAAGAAACCATTGAAGCGTTTGCAGAGGTTACGGCACAAATACTGGATACAATCCATAATGTACTTGAAATATCTCCACCTGAGCTGGTTGCAGATATTGCGGAGCATGGCATTGTATTAACTGGTGGTGGAAGTCTTATTTATGGTATGGATAAATTAGTAGAAGAAAGTACAGGAATACAGGCGTATGTTTCACCTGCAGCGTTAGAAGCTGTGGTAGTAGGAGCCGGAAAATCAGTAAATTATGTAAAAAAATAAAAAAAAGCGCTGATTCGATCATATTTATGGTAGTGTTAGCGCTTTTATTATGATTGTGTGGACAAGTGAAGGAGAGAATAGATGGATTATTTGCCAGTTACAAGACAGGAAATGCTAGATCGGGGATGGGAACAACCGGATTTTGTTTATGTGATAGGGGATGCATATGTGGATCATCCTTCATTTGGTCCAGCTATTATTAGTAGAATATTGGAAGCAAATGGATATAAGGTAGCGATGATCGCACAGCCGGATTGGAAAAGGGATGACAGTATTACCGAATTTGGAAAACCCCGCCTTGGCTTTTTGGTGTCTGCCGGTAATATGGATTCCATGGTAAATCATTATACGGTCTCGAAAAAAAGAAGGAATACAGATGCCTATACACCTGGAGGAAAAATGGGAAAAAGGCCGGATTATGCAACTATTGTTTATTGTAACCTGATTAAACGTACGTATAAGGATGTACCGGTGATAATTGGCGGTATTGAAGCAAGTTTAAGAAGGCTGGCACATTATGATTACTGGTCCAATCAATTAAAACGTTCTATACTGTTAGATTCGGGAGCAGATCTTTTAATTTATGGAATGGGGGAACATGCAGTTGTGGAAGTGGCAGATGCATTAGAAAGTGGACTTGATATTAAGGATGTCACATTTATAGATGGAACGGTGTATAAGACAAGAGATGTTGAAACGGTATATCAGGGAATTCTTCTTCCTGATTATGAAGGGATGATAAAAGATAAAATAGAATATGCTAAAAGTTTTGACATCCAATATCGTAATACAGATCCGTTTACTGCAAAACCGCTGATTGAACAGTATGGAAGAAACCGGTATATCGTACAGAATCCGCCATCAAGACCTTTAACAATGCAGGAAATAGATGATGTATATGAATTGCCGTATATGAGAAATTATCATCCCTCTTATGAGAAAGAAGGAGGAGTTCCAGCGATAAAAGAGATTAAATTTTCCCTTATCAGTAACCGGGGATGTTTTGGTGGGTGTAGTTTTTGTGCATTAACATTCCATCAGGGACGAATTGTTCAGTGCAGAAGCCATGATTCTTTAATCAAAGAAGCTGGTCTTTTCATAAAGGATCCGGAATTTAAAGGTTATATTCATGATGTGGGAGGTCCTACTGCTGATTTCCGTGCTCCGGCATGTAAAAGGCAGATGGAAAAAGGTGCCTGTCCGGGAAAACAGTGTTTGTTTCCGAATCCCTGTAAAAATTTAGAAGCAGACCATTCGGATTATATAAAACTGCTTCGGAAATTGAGGCAGCTTCCGGGTGTGAAAAAGGTGTTTATCCGGTCAGGGATTCGTTTTGATTATGTTTTGGCGGATGCAAATGAAGATTTCCTAAAAGAGCTGTGTCGGTATCATATTAGCGGGCAGCTGCGTGTGGCACCGGAACATGTTGCAGATCAGGTTCTTAAAATGATGGGAAAACCGGAAAATAAAGTCTATATGCAGTTTGTCCAAAAATTTAAACGGATGAATGAAAAGCTTGGAATGGAACAATATCTGGTTCCGTATTTAATGTCGTCCCATCCGGGCTCTGGTTTGAAAGAAGCGGTAGCTCTTGCAGAACATATCCGGGATATGGGATATATGCCGGAACAGGTTCAGGATTTTTATCCTACACCATCGACAATTTCAACCTGTATGTATTATACAGGAGTAGACCCCAGAACAATGGAAAAGGTTTATGTTCCGGTAAATCCACATGAAAAAGCGATGCAGCGTGCCCTGATACAATATAGAAGACCAGAAAATTATGATCTGGTAAAAGAGGCTTTGGTAAAGGCGGGAAGACAGGAACTGATCGGTTTTGAAAAGGATTGCCTGATACCACCCCGGAGAATAAAAAATTCTATGGAAAATGAAAAAAAGAAAAGAAAGAAAACTTCCATTCCTGAACAGGCTCCGGATACGGAAAAAAAGAAGCCTTCCTATCAAAAGAAAGGGAAAGTAAATACAAAGAAAAAACCTGTAAGAAATGTCCATAAAAAGAAAAAATAACAAATTTTAGAAGGGATATTACCAATATAGGAAATTATTGAAAAAAACGTACAAAATCAGAAATAAATTTCAGTTTTTCTGCTTGGATATCTTGTTGCAACTTTAAAAAATATATGCTATCATGTTAGCAGATTGCGTGATGGACAAACAGTTGGTATATCAGCTATTTTGTTTCGGCCTGTACGCAAAAATTATAAACGGAGGAAGTTTCATTATGTCAAAAAAAGTTGTTTTAGCTGGCGCTTGCCGTACAGCAATCGGAACTATGGGTGGAGGATTGAGTACAACTCCAGCTCCGGTATTAGGATCTATCGTTATTAAAGAAGCTTTGAACAGAGCAGGTGTTCCTGCCGATCAAGTAGACCACGTATACATGGGTTGTGTTATTCAGGCAGGTCTTGGTCAGAATGTAGCACGTCAGGCTTCTATCAAGGCTGGTTTACCGATTGAGACTCCGGCAGTTACAGTTAATGTTGTTTGTGGTTCTGGTCTTAACTGTGTTAATATGGCTGCACAGATGATTCAGGCAGGAGATGCGGATATCGTTGTTGCAG
>CAJUBR010000130.1 GCA_910584695.1 uncultured Lachnospiraceae bacterium | reverse complement strand
GGGGCTGGAGTAATGTTTTTTTACTCTGGCCTTTTATACTAAGTCAAAGGGGTAATTATGGGACGTCGAAGAAGATATCGGAGTAGTTATGACAGAAAAGAATTTGATATAAAAGATTTTTTGTCAGAGGCTGGGCAGTGGGCGATTGCTATTTTAATTGCTGTCATTTTAGCCTATAGTATTGTAACATTTGGGGTTCAGTCCGTTACAATGATTGGACAAAGCATGGATACAGCATTAGCGAATCAGGATGTTGTTTTGATTAATAAGAGGGCATATACTTTTCATAAGCCGGAAAGATATGATATTATCGCATTTAAATTAAAAGAGGATACCGAAAGTTATTTCAATATCAAGCGTATTGTTGGTTTGCCAGGGGAGACGGTTCAAATCAAAAACGGAAAAATTTTTATTGACGGAGATGTACTCACGAATTTGCCCTTTGAAGACCTGATTATGACAGAAGGGCTTGCTGTGGACACAGTTACATTAGGTGAGAATGAATACTTTGTAATGGGAGATAACTGTAATAACAGTGAAGACTCACGGTTTGTCAATATCGGAAATATTTCGGACAAGGAAATAAGCGGAAAAGTATTTTTTAGAATCTCTCCACGCAGTGAAATAGGATTTATAAAATAAAGGAGAATTTATATGAATATACAGTGGTATCCCGGTCATATGACAAAGGCAAAGCGTATGATGCAGGAGGATATGAAATTAATTGATATCGTAATTGAGCTGCTGGACGCAAGAGTTCCCATAAGCAGCCGGAATCCGGATATTGATGTTTTGGCGAGTCACAAGTATCGTCTGGTCTTGCTTAATAAATGTGATCTTGCAGATGATAAAGTGACTGCAAAATGGGAAGCTTATTTTAAAGAAAAGCAGATTATGGCAGTAACGGTTAATGCAAGAGATGGTAAGGGGATGAAAAATATTATTACTAAAATACAGGAGGCATGCAAGGAAAAGATGGAACGGGATCGGAAAAGAGGAATTTTAAACCGTCCTATCCGGGCTATGATCGTCGGGATTCCAAACGTGGGAAAGTCTACTTTTATTAATTCTTTTGCTAAAAAATCCTGTACGAAGGTGGGCAATAAACCGGGTGTGACAAAGGGAAAACAATGGATTCGGATCAATAAAAATGTGGAGCTGTTAGATACTCCTGGAATTTTGTGGCCAAAGTTTGAGGATGATATGGTAGGTGAGCATTTGGCATTTATTGGTTCAATAAACGATGAGATTTTACAAAAAACAGAATTATCATGTGAATTGATTGAGTTTTTAAAGATAAATTATCCTAAGTGTTTATCTGACAGATATCAGGTGGATGAGGAAATGAAAGCTTCTGACATTCTGGAAAGAATTGCAAAAAACAGGGGATGTCTTTTAAAAGGGAACGAGCTCAATTACGAAAAGGCTGCCGGAATTTTACTGGAAGAGTTCCGAAACGGAAAACTTGGAAAAATTTCGATTGAACAGCCGGTATAGGCAGGAGGAAGCAATATGGCAAAAAAGAAAATAGAAAACAACGGACAGGAAGAAGAGGTTAATATCGTAAAAGAATTATTGGGAATGATTTTATATATTGCATTTGTTATATTAGCTGTCTGGTTCATTATAACATTTGTGGGACAGCGTACGGAGGTAAGTGGAAGTTCGATGTATGATACATTAGAGGATGGTGATAACCTCTGGATTAATAAACTGGCTTATCGTTTTGGTGATCCAAAGCGTTTTGATATTGTTGTTTTCCCATTTCATGATGAGTATACTTCTGATGGAAAATCCGTATTCTATATAAAACGGATTATCGGTTTGCCGGGAGAAAAAATCCGTATTGAAGAGGACGGAACAATTTATGTAAATGATGAACCGTTAGAAGAGAGTTATGGATATGAGACGATTTCTCCAAATATGATTGGAAGAGCCGGTGAGAATATTATTCTCGGTGAAGACGAATATTTTGTCATGGGGGATAACCGGAATGACAGTAAAGACTCCCGTTTTGAAGAGGTTGGAAATATTCAAAAGGAAGAGTTAGAAGGAAAGGCGGCATTCCGTATCTGGCCGTTATCTAAGTTTGGAAAGGTTGAGTAGCGTATCAATTAAAATTGTCCTGTTTTCTATGAGTGCACGATTTTGTGCGAAAGGTTAGCAATAGGAAGCAGGACAGTTTTGCTTGATGCGGTTAGATGGCAAAACAAAATTTTATAAAAAAACAGGGGATTTTGGATAGAAAGGCTGCATGACATATGAGTATCAATGATATAAAGAACATGTTACAGGATGCTTCGATGGAAGAGTTAACAGATTTGATAAAGAAATTTGAAAGTGATGAACGGGCAGGAGTGATCAGGCTGGTAGAAAGTGCAAAAAAGAAAATAACGGCATTTGAAGTAGAAAAAATCCGTACACAGGGAATGAAGAAGTATGAAAAAAAATATGAAGAATGCCGATATATATGTGGAATAGATGAAGTGGGACGCGGACCGCTTGCGGGACCTGTCGTTGCGGCTGCCGTTATTCTTCCAAAAGATAAGGATATCTATTATTTAAATGATTCCAAACAATTATCCGAAAAGAGAGCAGCTTTATAATGAAATTATGGAAAACGCAGTTGCTGTGGGAATTGGATTTGCAGATGAAAAATGCATTGATGAGATTAATATTTTACAGGCTGATTATGTGGCAATGCGGATGGCGTTAAGCCGTCTTCCGGTTAAACCGGATATTTTATTAAATGATGCGGTGACAATACCGGAGGTAGACATCCCGCAGGAACCGATTATAAAAGGAGATACGAAAAGCGTTTCGATTGCAGCGGCAAGTATTGTGGCAAAGGTAACAAGAGACCGCTTTATGGTGGAACTGGATGAGAAGTATCCCGAATATGATTTTGCAAAAAATAAGGGATACGGAAGTCCGAAGCATATTGAGATGATCAAAAAAATCGGGCCTTGTGAGATACATAGGAGGACTTTTATCAAGAATTTTATCTAAGTGAAGATGGGAAAGAGCAGGAAAGGAGGGAGATTTTGTGAATATCGGGCAGAATATTTTAGGCAGCTATGACACGAATATGCAAAATAGAAATATTCATTCGGAATATGCAAAAGGAACCGAACAGGCGCCTGTATCGAATGCGAATGCAGACATATCCGGTTTAAAAGAAGGTGAGGTATTTAAGGGAGAGATACTGGATATTGAAGGTGATAAGGTAACCATTGCATTGGAAAACAGGGCACAGATGCAGGCGAGGCTGCAGGCGGATGTGGAGCTTGGAATCGGAGATTTATTGTTATTTACAGTAAAAGAGAATACTGCAAGCCAGATTATGATTAAGCCGATGTTTGATTCCTTATATAGTGCACAGACCAAGGTATTAGAAAAGGCACTGGATGCGGCGGGTCTTTCACCGACAGAGAAGAATTTTTCTGCTGTAAAGGAACTGATGGAAGCCGGAATGTCGGTTGATAAGGGTTCCATTGTAAAACTACTGTCTCAGAGCATGAAATTTGAGGGAACTTCCATGCAGACGTTAGTTTCCCTAAATAAAATGAATATACCGGTAACAGAAGCCAATATCGCCCAGTATGAAAGATATCAGAATTACAGCCACCAGCTTTTGGGAGATATGGAACGTACAGCAGATGACATGGCTTCCTTTGTAAAAGCATTTCCCAAGGGGACATCAGGAACAACACTGCTCTCGGTGGCAGAACAGGTGATTGATATATTTTCAGAAAGTCCCGAAAAAGAAGCTGCTATAAAATCTGATACGTCATCTGCCGAATATGCAGGCAGGAATGAGAATATGGAAATAATCAAGGATTCCCTGAACGCGGAGGCTCATGAAAATGTGGAAATTATGAAAGCTTCTTCGGATGTAAAAACGCATGAGAATGCAGAAGTGATGAAGGCGTCTTTAAATGTACAAGATTCCGATATTGGTAAGGAAATAAAAACGGATGTAAATGCTCCTGTTGAGACCAATGGGCAGAGTGCAGTTTCTGAAGGGTCAGAAACAGTTTTTTATCAACAAATATCTGATAAAACAGGACTTACAAAGGGGAATATTATCCATTTGGAAAATATGCTTCGAAAAGCAGGAATGTCGGGTGAACAGACCAAAGTGATACTACAGGGTGCGGGTTCATCGGAAGAATTACTTAAAAGTCTGACTCAGAACCTTAGTCGAATGAGTGGAATGGATGCAGCAATACGGAATATATTGGATTCTGTAGAATACAAAAAACTTTTTTCAGACATGATAAAAGGGCAGTGGTCAGTGGATCCTAAGACGATGAAAGACCCTAAGGAAATTGAAGAGCTTTATAATAAAATATTAAAGCAGGGAAAAGCCTTTGAAGAGGCAATTGCATCAAAGGGAGGAGAACCAAAGGAGTTCCATCAAAGCTCTCAGAATATGAGGCAGAATATGCAGTTTATGGAGCAGTTAAATAACCAGATGATTTATGCACAGATGCCGATTAAATTCTCCGGACAAAATGTAAATTCCGAATTATACGTCTATGCGGATAAGAGAAAATTAATGGAGAAAAAAGACGGAATCAGTGTTATGCTGCATCTGGACATGGAGCATCTGGGCATGACAGATATTAAGATCACGTTAACCGGAACAAATGTAAATGCAAGATTTTATCTAAATGACCAGAAAAGTGTAGATATCATTGCAGATAATATGGAACAGTTGGAAAAGGAACTGATAAAGAGAGGATTCACTTTGACAAATGAAGTGGTGAAACGTACTCCTCAGGAGTCTGTCAATATGGTAGTGGATGAGATTATTGATGAAAATGCAGAACGGAGCATCAAACGGTATACCTTTGATATGCGTACGTGACTTCTTATTATATCAGGCAATTGCGAAACTCTTTATTTTCAAAATCTACCTTATGTACCATTACGAGCGACAAGCAGCGAAATGCCTGAATACTTAGCGAGG
>CAJUBR010000129.1 GCA_910584695.1 uncultured Lachnospiraceae bacterium | reverse complement strand
GGCTTCAAAAGAGTCATATAGGGAAGCAATTGAGAATACAGGAAGTTATGAAGCAATTAATGTAGATTATGAAGGAAATATTGAAATCATAGCAACACCTGGACAGTTTGAACAGCTGCCACAAGAAGTAAAGGATTTCTGCAAATAAAAGACAATTTTATATGCGACAATATAACTCTTATAATACCTACGATTTAGTGTATACCATTTCACACGAATTGAGACATGCATATCAAGGTCATTTTCAGAGTTGTTGACTGTTGGCTATAAAAGTGTTTATGAGGATTCTATAACCAGAGGCGGATTACAAGCCCCTGATTCTAAAGTGACAAAAGAATTATTGAAAAATTATTCCTATGAACCTGAATGGATTGAAAATTATAAGAATAAAGTGCCGTCTAGTATAACAGATAGCATTTTTTATTTGACACTTAATTTATGAAAAAAACACTTTCTTTCTTCCTCCAAACCTAGTATAATATTTAGCGTATATTGTAAAACAAGAGGAAAGAGGTATAAAAATGTACAAAATTGTGAGTAAAGAAACCCTTAACAGTGCAGTTGAGTTAATGGAAATCGAAGCTCCATTTGTGGCAGACAAATGTGAAGCTGGTCAGTTTATTATCGTTCGTGTGGATGAAGATGGTGAGAGAGTACCTCTTACGATTGCGGATTATGACAGAGAAAAGAAGACAGTCACCATTATTTATCAGGTTGTTGGTTATTCTACCGAATTACTTTCCAAAAAGCAGGCGGGTGATTATGTTGAAGATTTTGTGGGACCTTTGGGTCAGCCCGCACCCCTTCATAAATGTGACCATGTAATTGGTGTTGCAGGAGGCGTTGGTTCGGCACCGTTATACCCACAGCTTAGAAAGCTTCATGAGATGGGAGTGAAAGTAGATGTGATTATCGGCGGACGTTCTGCTGAGTTTGTTATTTTAAAGGAGAAATTTGAAGAATTTTGCGATAATGTTTATATAGCAACGGATGACGGAAGTCTTGGTACAAAGGGATTTGTTACCACTGTATTACAGGATTTGATTGATAAGGGAGAGAAGTTTGATGAGGTAATCGCCATCGGACCGCTTATCATGATGAAAAATGTAGTAAATGTTACAAAGCCTCTCAATATTCCAACTTCTGTGTCACTGAATCCGATTATGATTGACGGTACTGGAATGTGTGGAGGATGTCGTGTTACAGTTGGAGGCGAAACGAAATTCGCATGTGTAGACGGACCGGATTTTGACGGATTTTTAGTAGATTTTGATGAGTGTATGAAGAGACAGGGAATGTTCAAGGAAGAGGAACATGCCTGCAAGCTTGCAAATGAAAAGTAGGAATAGAGGATAAAAGGAGATATACGCAATGGAAAGAAATATGAGTATGACAAAGGTAGCAATGCCGGAGCAGGAACCAAATGTTAGAAATAAGAATTTCTCAGAGGTTGCCTTGGGATATACGAAGGAAATGGCAATGGAAGAAGCGGCAAGATGCTTAAATTGTAAACATAAGCCTTGCATGGAAGGATGTCCGGTGAATGTGCCGATTCCCGGCTTTATAGAGAAAGTGGCAGAAGGGGATTTTGAGGGTGCTTATGAGATTATTACAAGCGAGAATGCCCTTCCTGCAATCTGTGGACGTGTATGTCCGCAGGAAAACCAGTGTGAGGGCAAATGTGTCCGTGGTATCAAGGGTGAGCCGGTTGCCATAGGTCGTCTGGAGCGTTTTGTTGCGGATTATCATATGGCAAATGTAAAGCCTGCCGAAGTTCAGATTGAGAAAAACGGTAAGCGGGTTGCAGTTGTGGGTTCCGGTCCGGCAGGAATTACCTGTGCTGGAGAATTGATTAAGAAGGGTTATGATGTAACGGTATTTGAGGCACTGCATAAGGCTGGTGGAGTACTTAGCTATGGGATTCCAGAGTTCCGTCTGCCAAAGGACCTAGTTGCAAAGGAAATCGAGACCGTTGAAAAGCTTGGGGTTGATATTGAGACGAATGTGATCGTAGGGCGTTCTGTTACGATCGATGAGTTGATGGAACAGGGATATGAGGCTGTTTTTGTAGGTTCGGGTGCAGGACTTCCAAGATTTTTAAATATTCCTGGGGAGAATCTTCTTGGTGTTTATTCTGCCAATGAATTTTTAACCCGTGTGAATCTGATGAAGGCATACAAATTCCCGGAGACTCCAACCCCTGTTAAAGTTGGTAAGAAGGTTGCAGTTGTAGGTGCCGGTAATGTGGCAATGGATGCTGCAAGGACTGCGAAACGTCTTGGTGCAGAAGAGGTCTATATTGTTTACAGACGTTCCGAGGAAGAGCTTCCGGCAAGAGCGGAAGAGGTTCATCATGCAAAGGAAGAAGGGATTATCTTCAAATTACTTAATAACCCTTGTGCAATCCACGGCGAAAATGGCTGGGTAACCGGAATTGAGGTAATCAAGCAGGAGTTGGGTGAACCAGATGACTCAGGAAGACGCTCTCCAAAACCGGTAGAGGGTTCAAACTATGTCATTGATGTAGATACCGTTGTAATTGCTATCGGGCAGAGTCCAAACCCGTTAATCCGTCAGACAACACCGGGTCTGGATACACAAAAATGGGGTGGTATCATCGTAGAGGAAGATACCATGAAGACCAGCAAGGACGGTGTTTATGCCGGTGGAGATACGGTTACTGGTGCAGCTACGGTTATACTTGCGATGGGTGCCGGAAAGAAAGCAGCAAAAGCAATTGATGAATATTTAAGCAAATAATATGTGACAGGATAATTTATGATCGGATGATTCCCCGTAGCTTTGCTGCGGGGTTGTTGACTTGCGATTGGGTTATTTTTTGCAGACAAAGCACTTGTCGGTAACTGCTTTGCAGTTGACATAAAAGTTGGAGGTACAGATTATGTTAAATGATAGCTATATAGAGCAGTCCTTTCGGGCAAAACCGGAGAAATTATTTTATGTAAAGATGGCACTTTCGGTATGGGTGACCTGTATTGGAGTTTTAATGTTTTTATTTATTACACCTCAGTTAGGAATGATTATCGTAGTTGTTGGGATTTCTTTAATGGTTTATGCTGCCGGAGAAGGAAGAATGGAATATGAATATACTCTTACAAATGGTAATGTGGATATTGCAGCAATTTACAATGCAAGCAGACGGAGAGAAAGAATGCGTTTTGAATTAGAGCAGGTGACAATGGTCGTACCAAAGGATTCTAACCGGATTTCCCATGAAACATTTAAGAAAACGAGGAATTATACATCAGGATATGGCAGGGAACAGGAAATTGCACTGGTGGTTGAAATGGATGGAAACAAAGAATTGATTCTAATGGAGCCGGATGAAAAGAGTCTGGAACATATTAAGAATTATACAAAGAATAAGTATTATGATATCTAGATGAGGGAAGAATATGAAGGATAATATTGTATTGATTGGAATGCCAAGCTGTGGAAAAAGTACGGTTGGTGTTGTTCTTGCCAAGGCATTGGGATATCGTTTTGTAGATTCCGATTTGGTGATTCAGGAATGTACCGGAAAACTTTTGAGTGATATTATTGATGAAAAAGGTCTGGCAGCATTTAACGAGATTGAGAACCGGGTAAATACAGATCTTGATTATCATAAAGCAGTCATTGCGACAGGTGGTAGTGTTATTTACGGAAAAGATGCTATGGAACATTTGCAATCGATTGGTACGATTGTCTATATTGAACTGCCTTTCGAAACACTGTGTGAACGAATCGGAGATCTGACTGCAAGAGGAGTCTCTATTAAAGAAGGACAGTCTTTTCAGGAATTGTTTGAGGAACGAAGACCACTATATGAGAAATATGCAGATATTACGATACATGGAGATGATATGAGCATTCGGGAAATTGTGCAGGAATTAAAGAAAAAGCTATCCTTCTAAAACAGCATTTTTCACACATGGAAGTAAAGGATAGAAGAAAAATAGAAGAAAGGAATAATGGTGTAAATTATGAGTAAAAAACCTGTGGTTTTAATGGTACTTGATGGTTATGGTTTAAATGACAAAACGGAGGGGAATGCCATTGCGATGGCGGATACGCCGGTGATGGATAAGCTGATGAAAGAATGTCCTTTTGTTCCGGGAAATGCTTCCGGATTATCTGTAGGACTTCCAGAGGGACAGATGGGAAACTCCGAGGTCGGACATATGAATATTGGTGCAGGACGCATTATTTATCAGGATCTCACATCTATTACAAAGGCGATTGAAGACGGAGACTTCTTTAAAAATGAAGCTTTGTTAGAGGCAATTGATAACTGTAAAAAGAATCATTCTGATCTGCATTTATGGGGGCTGTTGTCAGATGGTGGTGTACACAGCCATAATACGCATTTATACGGGATTTTAGAGATGTGCAAAAAAGAGGGATTCTGTAACGTTTATGTTCATCCATTTTTAGACGGACGTGATACACCGCCTGCATCCGGTAAGGATTATGTAGCTGAACTGGTTGATAAAATGGCAGAAATCGGTGTCGGTAAGATTGCCTCTCTATCTGGACGTTATTATGCAATGGATCGTGATAACAGATGGGACAGGGTGGAGAAAGCTTATGCTGCACTTGTTTATGGTGAAGGTGAACAGGCTGCAGATCCTATAAAAGCTATGAAAGATTCCTATGACAAAGAGGTTACGGATGAGTTTGTGCTTCCAACAGTGATTGTTGAGAATGAAAAACCGGTAGCAACGGTAAAACCAAATGATTCTGTTATTTTCTTTAATTTCCGCCCGGACCGTGCACGAGAACTTACAAGAGCTTTTTGTGATGATTAATTTACAGGATTTGAGAGGAAAAACGGCCGCATGCCGCTTATGTATGTATGCTTTAAGGATTATGATGAAAGTATTCCGAATAAATTAATCGCATTTAAGAAGCAGACAATAGAGAATACCTTTGGTGAATATCTTGCCAAAATGGGGAAAAAGCAGTTAAGGCTTGCAGAAACTGAGAAATATGCACATGTTACCTTTTTCTTTAATGGTGGTGTGGAGGAGCCGAATAAAGATGAAGTGAGAACATTAGTAAAATCTCCTTCTGTAGCAACCTATGACTTAC
>CAJUBR010000128.1 GCA_910584695.1 uncultured Lachnospiraceae bacterium | reverse complement strand
TAAATAGTGACAAATTAATAGGGGCAGTAATGAATATATATTGAAAATTGATTTCCGTGTTCGAATGAAATCGGTAGTTGTAGGAAAAAGCAAGGGATGCTATAATGATTGCAGGTGTTTCTGTGTGCCGGAGAGTCTATCTGGAAGAGGGATTTTGGAGATGTGAGAAGTGGGAGGAATGCGGATGAAAGAGAGAAAAGGATGGGTGAAGGGCTTAAAGATCGCATGGGTTTTGTATACTTTGCTGAGCATTATTATCTGGCTGCCCAAGATAGATGGCTTGTTTACACAAGACGGAGAGGCAACGTCCAATCATATCGACCTTAACGCCCATTGGGATATTATGATAAATGACGAAAGCTATAGCAACATTTCTCTGGACAGGTTTCGGTTTGATGCGATGAGCATAGGGGATAAAATCGTTATGGAGAGAAGGCTCCCTAATGGCTGGGAGATAGTTGAGGGGACGTTGCGCCTCCATATCAGGCATTCTGCAGTCAGGATATATATTGATGACCAGCAGGTTTATGAGTATGGATACGAAAGGATACTGGAGCATAAAACAGTTGGAAGTGGCAGCCAGTTTATTAATTTTCCGGATGAATATAAGGGAAAAACATTAAAAATCCAGTGGGATTTGGCAGAAAATAATGCATTTACTAAATTTGACCCTATCCGTATTTATGGCTGGGAAAATGCGTACCGTTCTCTTTTGACAGAGAATAGGCTTCCTCTCTTTTTGGGATGTTTTTTAGTTATTTTTGGTTTTTCTACATTGCTGATTACTGCATTTGCTATAGTGATTTCGGCAAAATATGCCAGAATCCTTTGCATTTCTGCGTTTTGTATCTGTATGGGCCTGTGGACGCTTTGTTATTATAATGTTGTCTTAGTATTTGCAATTCCGTTATATTCGGTATCCTTAATAGAGTATATGGCATTATACCTAAGCCCTATACCGCTGATTCTTTATATGTATGAAAATGTAAAGAATTTAAAAAATAAACTGATTACCACGGTATACTGGCTGCTTTTTGCAGTACAGATGTTGTTTGACATTGTGTTTTTGGGATTACATACAATGGATATTATTCATTGTGCGGCAGTATTAAAATATTTTCAGGCTATCATCGTCTGCCTGCTTATCTTTTTTATTGTAATAGATATTATTAGTTTGAAAACCAGCCGTTTTTTAAACCGGCTTTATCTGATAGGACTTCTTGTTGTTGCCGGATGTACAGGGTATGACTTGTTTGCTTATTATAAAGAACGTTATTACGGGGATACTATTTCTGCTTTTAGAGGGCTGTCGGCAGTCGGGATGATGGTGTTTGTATTTATTCTGATTATATCTTTTTATATGAATCTGGCGCACAGGATGATGGAAGAGGCCGAAAGGAATTCACTTTTAAAGAGCGCTTACACGGACGAGCTGACACAGCTCCACAACAGGCGTTACTGTTCAGAGCATATGATGCAGATTAATGAGCAGAAGGCGGAGGATTTTACTGTTGTGTGTTTTGACTTAAATAACCTTAAGGTAATAAACGATACATATGGACATGCGAAAGGCGATGTGCTGATTAAGAGTGCCGCGGATGTGATTGGGAAAACATTTGAGGAGCATGGGTTTGTAGGAAGGATGGGGGGAGATGAATTTATCGCTGTTATCCTGACATCTGCAAAGAAGGAAATTGAAGCACTGGTGGAGGAGTTTCAGAAAAATATAGAAAAGAAAAATCTTGAGGTAGCGGATCTGAATATGTCAATCTCCTTTGGATATGCTTCAAGTGATGAACTTCCGGAAAAGGATATCGAAAAAATATACCAGAAAGCGGATGACCGTATGTATGAATATAAGAAAGAGTATAAGCTGAGGACGGGGACGAAAAGGGGCATGGCATGAAGGGAGTGTTAGTATGGCGGTTAAATGCACTGATAATTTGTTTAGATATGCCAATACAAGATTATAGGAAGGGAACAAACAAATGAAATTATTATATGGCACAGGGAACCCCGCAAAGTTATCTTCTATGAAAGAGAGCCTGAAAACACTTGGGATAGAATTGATTGGGCTGAAGGATTTGGAATGCGAAATTCCTGATGTGCCAGAGGATGGAGAAACACCGCTTGAGAACGCTATGCAAAAAGCTATGGCGTATTATAAGGCTTTTCATATGCCGGTATTTTCCTGCGACTCTGGATTATATTTTGATAATGTTCCGGATGATATCCAGCCGGGCGTACATATCCGTAGGGTTAATGGGAAATCTTTAACAGACGATGAGATGTTTGCATATTATTCAGGCCTTGCACGCAAATATGGTGGCTTGACAGCCAGATACAAAAATGCAATCTGTCTTGTAGCAGACGACAATCATGTTTATAAAGCGATGGAACCTTCGATGGAGAGCGATACATTTATTATTACGGACAAACCGCATTATAAGCGTATTTTGAAAAAAGGTTTCCCTTTAGATTGCCTATCAATAGATATCAGGAGCGGAAAATATTATTATGATCTGCAGGGCAATGAATTGGAGCAATTGGCGGTAGAGGATGGTTTCTTAGAGTTCTTCCGCAGTATAATGGGAAGGGCAATGAATATATTTACTGAAAATTGATTTCCGTTATTTGATGAAACATGACATACAGTTGTCTTGTTTGATGTGTAATGTGTTACATAAAAGAAAGGAAGGGAAATATGATTGATTCAAGATGCGGGCTTCACTGTACTGGATGTGAATTTAAGGAGTCTTGCGGCTGTGGCGGCTGTATAGAAACGGACGGGCATCCATTTCATGGGGAATGTCCAGTTGCCGTATGCTGTCAGGATAAGGGGTATGTGCATTGCGGGCAATGCCCGGAAATACCTTGTGAACTTCTTACAAAGTATTCCTGTGACCCAGAGCATGGCGATACCCCCCATGGTGCCAGAATTGAGCAGTGCAGGCAGTGGAAAGCGGATGAAGAAGCAGGAATTTAGTGAGGGATATGGAATGAGTAAGTTTAGTGAAAAGGGATATGTTGTCAAAGAAAACGCCCCTATATATCTGACGGAGGATATGGATAAAACTGTTAAGTGGTTTGAAGATGTATTAGGCTGGTACAGTAATATTGTAGAAAGAGATGATAACGGAAATGGCTGTTACGGTGTAGTTTTTGATATGTTACCAGAAGTGGAACTTGTACATTTAGCGCCATTTACAGGTTTTCAGATATTTTGTGGAACGCCTGAACCATGTATGATTTCATTTATGCAAGTCAAAGGCATTGATAAAATGTATGATTATGTCAAATCTAATGGCTGGGAAAAGATTACGGAAGTAGTAACCCAGCCTTGGGGTGGGAAGACTTGTAGTTTGACTACCATTGACGGATATATTATCAATATATTTGAATAATTGGCAGTGCCTATCCAGCGTGGCCAGACCACTCGGAAATACTGTGAAGATTAAAGGGAAATCGTTTAATATTACAGTAATCGGAAACAAAACATTTAAGGGAATTTATTCCAAAGTCAATATCAAAGTACCAAAACTTAAATCTTATAAAAGGATATTTAGAGCAAAGGGTGTTGGCAAAGGTGCCAAAATCCATACTTGAATTTCTTTCGTGATTATGTTATATTGAACGTAAAGAAAGGCATCTGCGGGAACAGATGCCTCTCCAATGGATAGTGTCCAACTCCAAAAGTGGATGCTCCCAAGCGTTGGTTTAATGTCCTAAAGGACACCGCCAAGCCTGTATGCAGACAGGCTTGGCATTTTTATTTTCGCTTGTTCTTCCTATCTATGTAGGCAAGCAACGCTATCAGCAGAGTTCCGAAAGATACCAGCAGAGCCAGTATCCCCAGAAAAACCATAATAGTTTCATAATCTGTCATCAGCGTCACTTTCTACGCTACGCTTCGGTCCGTGCTAAACAGATGTCCACCGGACATCCAGCACCCCATCTGGTGTAAGTCCGGCTAATCATAGATTACACCGGCTAAATTTACAGTGACAGCTTGGGAGGCTACCACCCCGTCGAAGGGCTTTTCCGTATAGAAATTTTAACATATCTTATACGCTCATACAAGAAAGATTTGAGTGAGATTTTATCTTTTTTATATTAGCAATATCAAACATAATAGATTTTTCCTTTTTTCAAAGTGTTCCTCCACAGACCTCATACCATACTTATCACCCCATTCTTTCAAATGCTTGAAATAATCAGCATAATCTGCCTCCACCTTGCGATAAATCTTCATAAACGAATTCAAACTCGGATAACCATACCCTCTAACGATATCCCCAAACCGTTGTTTTATATTTGCTATCTGCTGTTTCTTACCGAATATCAGCCTTAGTAGTTCCTTTCTGCGTTTCCCTTGAAATACACCAGTGCAAAGCAGTAAATCCTGCCGCAACTGCCCCCAAAGACGTACAGGAACTTCTTGGACACGCAGATGTGAGTACCACAATGAATGTATATGCCCATACAACCAGAGAGGCAAAACGGACTTTCGCAAGGCTCTTGGATAAGGTTGTGGGTGGTAATTAAAAAGTTTCCCTTGTTTCAACCTCATAAGGGAAGAAATAAGGGAAACTAGTTGATTTTCTGATATAAAAGGTTTGGGAAACCTTGTAAAATTGGGAAAGTTGAGTGTATAATTAGTTAAATTGGAATTTATCTTATCAAAACATAAACAGTAATAAATCCCACCAAAAATGCAGGAAAACAGCTGTCCAGATACTTTTCGTCTTAATAAAAGCAAAACTGAAAATACAGCTTAACAGCAAAACAGTGATAAATCCTCCTCCCTTTGACTTTTTGAATATGGTGTGCTATTATCTTGCAAGACATTTGTATTGTCGTTATAATTGTATCAGCGATTTGTGAAATGTCAATAGGAGGAGAATAAATGAGACAAAACAAGGAAACTGTATCACCGATGAGCAATGAAGGAAGAAATATTTATGTGATAGAGCATATAACTGAATCTCTCCTTACACTATTGGAAGATAAGGCGATTGAGGATATTTCCATCAGCGAATTATGTGACAATGCAGGCATTGGACGGGCTTCTTTTTACCGCAATTACAACAGCAA
>CAJUBR010000127.1 GCA_910584695.1 uncultured Lachnospiraceae bacterium | reverse complement strand
CCCGAAACGGTACACCATGGTTTGCAAGATAGTCTGCTGCGTCCGTGGCATTTGTAAATCCATTTTTCGCACTGACTGCCATCGCCTCTTTATTCACAGTCATGGTCTTAATCATACCTGTAAACAGAGCAAGGCATCCTTTTACCGTATCAATGGCATCAAAAGTAAGCTCTTTGTCCTCCTGCATATCCTTATTATAAGCAAGGGGAATTCCCTTCATTGTAGTAAGCATCTGCATTAACGCACCATATACACGTCCCGTTTTTCCTCTTACCAGTTCTGCAATATCGGGATTCTTTTTTTGCGGCATAATCGAACTTCCCGTACTATAGGCATCATCTAATTCTATAAAACGGTACTCATTGGAATTCCAGATAATGATCTCCTCAGAAAAACGGCTTAAATGCATCATAATAGTAGACATTGCACTGAGAAGCTCAATCAGATAATCCCTGTCTGACACGGAATCCATGCTATTTAAGGTCGGTCCCTTAAATCCCAATAACTTTGCAGTCATATCCCGGTCAAGGGGATACGTAGTTCCTGCAAGTGCTCCGGAACCTAACGGACAATAGTTCATTCTCTCATAAATATCACACAGTCTGCCATAATCTCTTTTAAACATCTCCATATAAGCCCCGAAATGATGAGCCAGTGTAATAGGCTGGGCTTTTTGTAAATGGGTAAAGCCGGGCATAAAGGTATCCTTATGCTCCTTCATCAAATTCTGTAAGACAAAAAGTAAATCTTTAACCAGTTCTTTTAAATTCAAAATTTCTTTCCTTGTATAAAGTTTCATATCCAGAGCCACCTGGTCGTTTCTGGAACGTCCTGTATGAAGCTTCTTTCCTGCATCGCCAATGCGGTCAATTAAATTTGCCTCCACAAAACTATGAACATCTTCATATTCTGAAGAAATCTCCAGCTTACCACTTTCTACATCAGCTAAAATTCCTTCCAGTCCGGATAAGATTTTATCTCTTTCCTCCTCTGTTAAGATACCAACAGCCGCCAGCATTTTCACATGTGCCATGCTTCCCTCTATATCCTCCCGGTAAAACTTCCGGTCAAATGATATCGAAGCATTAAAATTATATACTAATTGGTCCGTTTCCTTTGTAAAACGGCCTCCCCAAAGCTGTGCCATAAATTTACCCTCATTTCTTTATATTTCATGATATTTCTAAATCCCTGCAAGCCTGCTTGTCTAAAAAGCAAAATCGCAATTCCTGAAAACGAAAATCCGCTTTCCAAACCGAAACATACTTATTCTATTTTACAACAATTTAATATAGGTGGCAAGTAAAATTATATCGTATCTTTACGCCGACAGTCAAACAGGAGCCGCCGTACTAAATATTACTTAGTGCGGCAGCTCCTGTCATGCTTACTTATATTTAGGTAATTGCGAAACTCCCTATTTCTAAGATCTAGTTGTGCAATATAAACAATATCATAAGCAGGGTACTTTGGAGCCGTCGGTACTTAGGTGGCGTACTTTGGCACCTTATGTACCGTTACGAGCGACAAATAGTGCAAACGTGCCCTGCGGTGATTTGTTTATATTGTACAACGGTCGGTAACGAAAACAAAGTTTCACAATTGCCTATTACTTATATTGAAACTACTGTTTTTTCCTTCTGTATTTTCGGAAGTATTACTTAGCGGAACCCCTCATTCCACAATCATTTTAAATGCCAATGTTTTTTCCTGTATGAATGGTGCATCCTGTATAAAAAATACGCTTCCATCCTTACTTGAAATAAGAACCTCTAACACTTCTCCTTCATAGGGATCAATAATATTTGCCATGGGCTGACCGCTTTTTACAGACTCTCCTACCGTTACCAGTGCCTGAAACAGACCCGCCCTAGGCGTCTTAATATTGAAAATATCATTTTCCTGTACAATGATAGATTCCCTGTCCGTTACAGGTTCATAGGCAATCATATTCTGTCTGCCAAGAAAAGTGAGTACAGACTCGACCGTAAGTCCGGCGGCTTCCATATTTATCTTTTCTGTATCGACTGCATAGACAGAAAATGCATTGGTTTCCCAAATCTGCCAGTTATAATTAAGCGTTGTAGTATCAAAGGGCCGCGGCTGTCTTATTGCAATATATGGCATGGAAAAATCCTTTGCCATCTCCACATTTTCCGATCCGGTCTTCATCATTCTTACATGGGGAATAAAATCACCGGATATATAAAAGCTGGCAAACTGAATTCCGATTTTATAATCTTTTATCTGTTCAAAAACACCGGCTGCAATCCTCTGAGTTGTTTCCCCTAAATTATAACCCGGAAACATACGATTAATATCGGTATTATCCTGTGTCCAGAACCGTTTCCCGATATTCATGGAAAAGGGGTTTAAAGATGGTATGATCAGGATTTCATTTCCGTTTACTATCTTTCCTGCCTGCTCTAGTTCCTTCAATCGCTTCACTAACTGACCTGCCATATATACCTGCTGGATTTCGTTTCCTCTGGTCGCACCTACAATACAGACCGCCTTCTCTCCTTTTCCAAAATGGTATCCTCTAATACGGAAATCATCCCTATATGGAGAGGCTAATTCAAATAATATTTCTTTTCTCATCTGTCTTAATCTCCTACCTTATATATTTACTGGGCCAGAATACGCCCTACCAAAGAACCTTCATATACCACCGGGAATTCCCTCAAGGTAAATACAAGACCGTCACAAGGCGAATATACCCTTTGCAAAATTTTTCCCGACAGAGGATTTACAATTTCACCAACCAACTCTCCATTTTTAACTTTCTTACAATGGCTGGTACTTGGAAGAAAAATGCCGGAAGCCGATGCATTTAAAAAATAAACATTACCATCTTCAGATTCAATCGGTTTTCTCGGGGTGATCACTTCTCCCTGCCAGATTCCCAAATCTTTCATCAATACAAAAATACCATCCACTAACTGATTGCCAATATCTTTGGTAATCCGCATTCCAACTCCCATTTCTACTACCAGAGTTTTTGTGCCAATGCAGTTTAAAGAATGTGCCAGCGTGGATTCCAATACCGTTGCTGCCTGATGTACCCAGATATAGTCAATGTTTAATCTTCTTGCCAATGGTACCAGTTCTCTGGCAGTCAGTTCACTAATCCGTACCTGTGAAAGTTCTTTCAGATAAATATTACTGGCATGAATATCAATACACACATCACTTCCGGTAAGATCCTCAACCACCTTGGCAGCCACATATTCTGCCATGGAGCCTTCCTTGTTTCCCGGAAAAATACGGTTCATATCCAAATCAAACATAGGAATTCCTCTTGTAATGGAATCTACTCCCAACGGATTGATTGCAGGATAAACGTCGACGATTCCCGTGAGCTTTTCCTTTTCTTCACGGATTCTTCTGGTCAGTTCATAACAGACGTACTGTCCCTCCAACTCATCTCCATGAATTCCCGTTACAATACTAATCCTTTTTTCACCGCCAAAAAGTGTTTCCGGCTGTAATCTATGTTTTTTAATCCGAAGTGTTTCATCAAACGGAAGTTCTACCTTTACAACGTCTTCTATCATGTCCTTACCTCTCTTCTTTATTACAATCCACTGTTTCTCATGCTGTTCCCTTCATATACTGCTATTTATTATTTCTATCTGCACAGGAAATTTCCTGTACCTGTACCCGGATTTCCTGTGTCTGCTGTGCCTGTCCGTAAAAGTGTCCTTTGCAGACTATCGTATCATTATAATCCCTGCCATGGGAAAGTTTAATATAATCTTCATCCACTATTTTTGAATTTGTTGGATCTATCCCATGCCAGCAGCCATTACACCACGCTTCTACCCACGCATGGGTATAACCTTCCCCCATCATAAAACCTACCACATATCTTGCCGGAATATGTAACATACGGAGAAATGCAATCAGAATATGGGAATAGTCCTGGCAGACACCTTTTCCGATTCTTACTGCTTCCGAGGCATCCGTATATATATTGGTAACATTAGGGGTATATACTAAAAGTTCATGACAGTAATCTGACAAATACATAATCTGCTCAATCTCTTCCAATTCATCAAAGCTTTTATGGTAACAGGATTTTTCCTCTGCCTGTTCACAGGCTCTTTTTAAAGCATCTGATAAAACGACCGAAACCTTTGTCATAGAAGATTGGGACCGGAATAGAGACAAAAACCGGTCATCCGTTTCCTTCTTTGAATCATCCACCACAGCCACTCCGCTCACCTCAAACTGAAACTGCTCATGAGGTTTCTCCATATAACCATATACAGTCCGATTGCCAAAAGCATCAAAAGAATAGCTATGACTGTCACCATAGCTCATGGTTTCCAATAATGTTTCCATATACTGTCTGCCATTTTCCATAGGAAAAATCTTAAGCGTATAATAATGCTCATATATGGGTGTATCAAATATGTATTTTGTCTGGTATGTAAAACCTAATCTCTTCATAATTCACCTACACATTTTTGAATTTCTCATCTTCTATACCTGAATGAGTTTTTCCAGGGAATATATCATTTCCTCATCTGTTTCATCACCCCGTTCAAATGCCAGTGCCAGCTCATAATAAGCCACTTTATTATACTCTACATTAACGCAGTGCAGATAAAAATCAAGTTGGCCAAATACCCGCTTCAATTCCCCATTTTCTTCGTTAAAACGCAGTTTTAAATCTAAAAGCTCTGCTTTTTTTCCTAACTTAATTAGATTTCTGACCGTTTCATCGTCGATAAAATCATCTACTGCTCCCCAAAAGGCCAAAAGATGATCCATAACTAACTGCAGTTCAATCAATGGTGCATCTGAAATCTTTGCCGCCTTTAACTGAAACTGTGCCAGATGAATATAAGCAAGTGCTTCTGACGAAATATCGTCCCGAAGTACTAATGCATTATCATATGCCCGGTACAGATTACTTACAATCGAATCAGGATTGTCTGTATCATATCCGTAACTGGAAATAAAATTCTCATAATCTGTATAAATATTAGGAATATTCAAAGTTTCACAATACTTTTCATAGAAATGGATATCCAAATCCAGCATTTTATCAAATCCGGTATTATACCGCTGCAATGTCGTGTAAACTCTTTGTGTATATCTTCCTAACCAAAATAAAT
>CAJUBR010000126.1 GCA_910584695.1 uncultured Lachnospiraceae bacterium | reverse complement strand
GTATGGTACATTAGTGCTAAGTTTGAGTAAAATTGATGGTAAATTAGTGTCAAGTATTTTTAGACAAATCATTCTTTTTTCCCTTTTACCAATGCGATTTCCAGCAGTTCCTCTGCAACCTGAAAAGATCTGATCCGCATCAGATTATCCCATGCATCTTCCCTTCCAAGTAAATTCATTCCGCCATGCCATACAAGTTCATCGTCTATAACAGCAAAGTGTTCCGCCACTTCATCCCTTACAATGACATAAATGCCGTTTTCCCGCATTTCTTTCATCAACCCCTGATAGAACTCCGGGCTGCCATAAGATATATTCTGCGGCTCTGTTGTAATAACTGTTACCGATACCCCGGCTTCCTGCCTTGGTTTTACAAGATAGATAAACCGCGCCACCTTATCCTGTGTAAGTTCTGGACTGGATACGATGATTTTCTTCCCTGCCTCCACAATATCCCTCTCAAATATATCCATATAATTCCCGGAATCATAGATGGAATTGACTGACTGTTTCGTAAGAATATTGTTTGTTATCACCTGAAACCCTGTTCGCTTATAAGTACGCAGTCTCTTTGCATACATATTGTCTAAAATACGGATATGGGAATCTATATAGTCATACACAATAACCTCTTCTTTTCCTGTATAGTCACGATTTAACCTTCCAATGTACTGCTCAAGCCTGCCTGAAAAAGATACCGGCGCTGCCAACATCAATGTATCCAGCCTCGGATAATCAAACCCCTCTCCAATCTTCTGCCCCGTTGCTACCAAAATCAGACTTTTGTTACCTGGCACCTCTTTTAACCTTCTTCTCACATCCAAATTTTCTTTATCACTGTTATCACCATATAAGAGAAATACATAATCTGCGTCTTTCTGTAAATGATCATACAGATATTTTGCCTGCTCCTTATATTTTGTCAGAATGACAGGCGTTCTTCCTTCTTTTACGCATTTTCTCGTATCATCAAGAATCATATCATTCCTTGCAGCATTGGAGTTGATTAAAGAATATGCTCCATTGATGTCACCTTTGCTCTCTTCCGTATCAACCACCCTTGTATACCGTGGATATACATAATGTCCAATCCCCTGCTGCGCCGCCCGTTCTTTTGCAGTGTAGCTGTGTCTGACCGGCCCAATGAGCATATAAATAATCTTCTCCAATTCATCCCCTCTTTTCGGGGTTGCCGATACCCCATAAACATACCGGGCATTCACCTTCTTCATGACTTCAACAGACGTATTGGAACCGCAATGATGGCACTCATCCATCAGAACCATTCCATAGGAATTGATGAGCTCATTGAATTTCCCTTTACTGTAAATGGATCCCACCATAGCCACATCAATTAGACCTGTCAGGGTATTCTTACTGCCATGTAAAATACCGACAGCACTGTTCCTGCGCTTTTCCCTGCCGCCCTTCGTTTTATAAATCGGCGGCTCCTCGTCTATGTCCAAAAATTTATTTAATTCCTCCACCCACTGCTCCAGCAAATCTTTGCTGTGAAGCAGAATAAGCGTATTTACTTTCCTCTGGGCAATAAGATAACTGCATACTACTGTTTTTCCGAATGCAGTGGCCGCACTGAGAACGCCACAGTCAAATGCAAGTAAGCGCTGTGCCGCCAAATCCTGCTGTGTCTTCAAATCTCCCTTAAAAGAAACTCTAATCGGTCTTCCCTTTTCTCTATGGTCTGTCACCTCATATTCAATGCCAGCTTCTTTACAGGATGCAATCAGATTATCATACAGGCCCCTGGGAATGCAAATGTAGCCTTCCGTATCCTTTCCCATATACACAGCGCTGAAATTATAATAATTGGAATATCCAAGCCTTTTGTTCTTGTAAAACACAGGATTGTCAAAGGCGGCCATACTTCTGACCTGATTTTGTAACCGCGGCATTAAATTTAACGTATCTACATAAATACCGTCTCCAAGAATAATATGCATCTTCCCAACAACGTCTGATTTTACAAAACCATCTTTTTTCTTCCAAGGCTTTGGACGACTCCGGTCATTCAGAGAAACCGGCACACCAGCCTTTTCGGCAAGTTCTGTCTGCCATTTTGCCATATATTTTTCTATATCTTCTACCGAAAGCTTTTTCGTATGGTTCAATAAAATATCCCACTGATCCGGATAAGCATTCCAGTTTTTATCTACGAAAGCGCTGTTTCCATTTTTCAGTGCCTGTCCCTGTAATGGCAGTGCAATCAAATTTCCTATGCTGCTTGCAACATCCTGGGACGGATACATTCGGTCATAATAGTGAAACGATTTCAGATTAATGGAAGACGAGCCTTTATCAAGCAAAAGAAAGCCGAAATTCCTTGCCAAGGATGCCGCTATTGGTTTCCTGAAAAAAATCCATACATGCGCTCCTCTGCCGGATCTTGACCTTTCTACCAACGGCGATATCCCATTGCGTTCACAGATAAGCCTTAATGCATCAACTTCGTCATGCCATTCATCATCCGTATTGGCAAAATCTGCACTTTCGGCGCCTTTTTCATGATTATCAAAATCAAATACAAGAAACCGGCATGTGCCATCTGCAAGCAGTGGATATATGCCTAATACATCTGCGCCATCTTCCTTATATCCGAGAAGATGCTCCATAATTTTTTTCGGTTCGAGTTTTGTCCATTCCGTGTGCTCACAGGCTTCACAGTTGATTTTTTCACCACGCTGTTTCGGGCATATCCGATTGTTCCATCTATGATTGCACTGCGGAAAATACCCGCCTTTGGTTCCTCTCTTGGCATAAACATCCGTTCTTCCCCAAAACATTGCGAAATATTTATTTACCATATCTCCCGTAATATATTTAGATAGAATACGTCCACCCTGATCCGGATCATATTCCTCGGCAGTCTCAATTTTCTCTTCGAATACATGCTCCGGCTCATAAGCAATGTTTGCCTTGTCCAATTGCGCTTTCAATTTTCTGTTTTCATCCTGAAGGCTCCGAACCAATCTTCGAAGAGAATCCAGATTATATGCTTCTATATTCATTTATCCACCATATGCTCTGCTGTTATTTCATGTCTCACGTGCATTTTTAATGCTTGACGTTGTCTGCCCAAACCAATCCTCTCTAAATCCGTTCGTTATTCTTTTATTTAAACAATAGCTATCTCCGTTCTTGGAGCAAACTCTATATTCAATTTTTCTTTCAAATAGTATTTTAAAACAAACACTTCTATCTTACGCTCACTCCTTAACGAATCTAAATAATAACGTGTATAGTCATTTCCGTTTTCAGGGGGAATAACTTTTAAGGTTCTTCTCTGATTTGCAATATCTTTAACCTCTTCATTGCTACGTAATTCATTCAAATTGATGTCCCAACAAACTATACTATGTATATTTTCAAAGGAATGATTAAAATTTTTATTCAAATAATTCTTAAATTCTACATAATACATTTTGGAGGTTTTTACGGGCATATTATCCTGCCCTTTGACAATGACATCTATTCCTGTATGTGTATCATAATCAATAATAGTAAAAGGGAAAAGTGATTCATCGTAGCTGCTTAATTGCATAAAAATTGAAAACACTCCATTTTCTTGTTGTGGCTCCACTAAATTAATTCCATTAAACTGAGCCACTTTTGCACGGTTTACTTTATCCATTCTACGTTTAAAATCTCTTTTTTCCTTTTCAACGGTATTATAAGCCCCTGCTTCTGATTCCAGCCATTCTAGTTCTCCCCAATCATCACTTTGAATAATGCCGTCATATATTTCTCTTACAGCTTCTCGTAAATCTTGTTGTATCTCTGATGGTGTATTTTCAAAAGAACCTCTATTAGCAGTCAATCGTAGTCCTTGGCAATTTATAAATGCATGTAATTTTGTATATTCTGTTCCTTTTGAAGTAATCCACTCATTTACACGCTTTATCGGCATAAAATCTTTACAAACCCAAATTCCATACCTGTCTTGTATTGTGTATGACCCTTCGGGCGCAGTATATCCACTACGCCGAATCATAGGATTATATTCATATTTTACTTTCGTTCCCTCAACATAAAAAACCGCCTGATATTTTATTTCAGGAAGATTCTTCAAGCTCCCTGTTTTTACAATCTTCTTGCAATACCATTTAGGCGCATCTACCATATGTTCATCAAATAATTCGGCAACCTTTTTACTTTCATTAGGAAAAACATGTCCATAGCTCAATTCCTCAAAATCATCTTGATCCACACCCTTAAACTTTAATTTTACATCCTTGTTTTTCTCAATACCAAATGCAGCTTCAACTGATCCCATTTTCGTAAACCAAAGGATATAATCTTTTAATTGCTCGTGAGTAAATTTATCTCTGCGATCATTATTATATCCATATATGCAAATTTTTGTTCCTGATCTTTCACCTTCCACTTGCTCAACCTCAACATCTACCTGTGGTATATGCTGATTAAATAATTCCCGTTTGGGTTCTTTCATAACTGCATGATATCTTATTTCATTTTTTATAGTGATTACATCTATTTTTCTGCTGTTAAAATATACTTTTGTTCCGTGCCCTTTTTCACCAATTGCATCAGCATCATACCGATTTAACGAGTTCCCCAAATCAAAAAAAGATTTCAGCCCTTCCTTATCCATTCCTTTTCCATCATCAGCTATCTCAATCTTTAAAATTCTCTCTCCACATTCTAAAACAACGCTAAAATCAATAACAACATTTTTTGCCTGTGCATCAAATGCATTGCTAATAGCTTCTCTTACCAGATCCAATGAATTAGAAAAATCTTGGGATATTTCTATAAATTCTTGAGCACTATTTACCTCCGGATTTATCGTAAACGAATTCTCCTTCATACCAGCATATCTCCTTCTTCTGTATATCATTCTGTATTTTGATTAAATATGTATATATGTTAAGATTTATTTTACTACAAATTCTTCCTTCCGTCATCACCTATAAAAAGACATTCCCCATTCTTCCTTGTTAAGTGCAATATTACTAAATATTATATTCTCAAATAAATTAGGGAAACAGCCCACCTTGCCATTTCCCCAGTTTTAATCTTAATGATAATATCTACACTTTTTACACTGTCTGAAACTCTGCAAGCAGCTCTACCTCTGCAATATTAAGCCCAGAATATTTTGCAATCTTATCAATCGGTAACTCTCCATCCTGCAACATTCTAAGAGCAGTTTCCTTTTTAGTTT
>CAJUBR010000125.1 GCA_910584695.1 uncultured Lachnospiraceae bacterium | reverse complement strand
GAGCAGCTGCTAAGCGTTTTAAGAAAACAGGAACTGGTAAATTAAAGAGAAATAAGGCTTACAAGCGTCATATTTTAACTAAGAAGACTGCTAAAAAGAAGAGAGAACTTAGAAAAGCAACCATGATGGATAAGACAAACGAGAAAGTAATGAAGAAAATTTTACCTTATCTTTAAGACAGATTGAGTTAGGAGGAATAGAAAATGGCAAGAGTTAAAGGCGGCGTAGGTGCAAAGAAGAGACATAATAGAACACTGAAGCTGGCAAAAGGTTACAAAGGAGCACGTTCAAAACAGTATAGAGTAGCAAAACAGTCAGTTATGAGAGCACTTACTTCTTCCTATGCTGGTAGAAAGCAGAAGAAGAGACAGTTTAGACGTTTATGGATTGCACGTATTAATGCGGCTACCAGGATGAATGGTTTATCATACAGCAAATTTATGTATGGTCTTAAATTAGCAGGTGTTAATATGAATAGAAAGATGCTTGCTGAGTTGGCAGTATCGGATGCAGATGGCTTTGCAAAGTTAGTGGAAGTAGCAAAGGCAAAGCTTGCTTAATCAGCGTACTACAGTTTTACTGTGTGTATAAGGGGATAGAGAATGAGAGCAGTAAATCAGATGCAGGGTCTGTATCTGATTCTGGCTCATCTCGTCTAAAAGGAAAAGTAAAAAAATATAATTTTCTATTGCATTTTTTTAAAAAACGTAGTAATCTATGTAAGGTATTTCTTTTATGAAAAATGAATATGCGGGAGTGCTGGAATTGGCAGACAGGCCAGACTAAGGATCTGGTGGTCATTGCGATCGTGTGGGTTCAAGTCCCATCTCCCGCATTTACGGCACGAAGTTGAACACAGATGGTTCAGACTTCGTGCCGTTTTGTGTACTTTACTGAATATGGGGAGCACATGATATAATGAAGAAAAAACATTTGATTGAAAGAAGGGTTAACGTCTATATGGTTATACTATATACAAAATAGAAGGAGCTGTTGTGGCAGCCCCGTTCATATTTCGTATTATAATTCTTCCTGCAGTCTGCTAACGAGAGCAGGAACGACTTGTTTTTTTCGGGAAACGACTCCAGGAAGGATACATATATTCTCTTTGGGCTCTACACCGAATGCTTCTGCTGCATATTTTTCGGCATCATTCCCGAATGCAAGAAGCGTGGAGCTTTGGTCACGGATATTGGTTAACATAATATATACAAGCTGGGTAGCCATGGAAGGAAGATTGGTTGTGACATATTCCTGCATCATATCTGCAACATGATTCAACTCACGTTGGTTAATGGAACTGATCTGACTGACACCAATATTTAGGGTATCCACCTGAAATGCTTTGTAGTCCTGATTAAATAACTGCTCTGGTGTTTTATTTTTGAGACTGCTTCCTGCCTCAAACATTTCCATTGCAAAGGTTTCCATGTCGATCTGGGCAATGTCCGCCAGTTTTCTTGCGGTTGCCTCGTCAAGAGAGGTACAGGTTGGCGAGCGGAATAACAGGGTGTCCGACAAAATGGCAGCACACAGGATTCCGGCAATTTCCTTGCTGACTGGCTGATTGTTTTCCTGATACATCTGATAAATAATGGTTGCCGTACATCCAACTGGCTGGTTTCTGAAATAGACAGGGGAAATGGTCTGTAAAGCCCCCAGTCTGTGGTGGTCGATAATCTCACAGATTTCAGCATCTTCAATACCGTCAACTGCCTGTGATTTTTCGTTATGGTCGACTAAGATCACCTTTTTTTTGCGTAAAGCCAGTAAGTTACGTCTGGATACCATACCATAATAATGCCCGAAATCGTCTACGATAGGAAAATCGCGGTGGCGTTTTTTTGACATAATTTCCTTAATGGCATCCACGGTTTCATCTAACTGGAAGGTGACTAAGTGCTGTTTACGCATAAAATATTTTACCGGAATACTCTGATTAATCAGGCGGGATACCGTATAAGTGTCAAGCTTGGTTGTGATAACACTGCATTCCCGTTCTTTTGCAAGCTGAAGTACCAAAGGATTGACCGGTGCATTAAGGCAGAGGATCAGGCAGCCTACCCCCATTTCAATACCGCATATCTGGGTATCCACCCGGTCTCCTACAATCATGATATCATCCTGTTCAATAAGATTTTCTATGATATGCGGGTTGGCAGCACCAATGGTCACTTTACCGTTTACAATATGATTGTGGGGGTTTCCGGCAATCAGATTGCCCTCTAACACGTCTACAAGATTAGAGTAAGGTGTTTTTGCCATTGCCAGTACGTTGTTGTCATATACATCCATATAGGATTTGGCAATATCATTTATGGTGATGATTCCCTCTAGCATGTTGCTGCGAGTGACGACAGGAAGCGTTACAACATCCAGTTCTTTCATCATGTTCCAGGCTTCTTTTATGGAAATTGTATTTTTGATACCGGGTGTCTTACGGTATTCAATGTCCATAACCTGTGTATTAACATCTTCAATCAGGTCAGGGGTGTGCATTTTAAAATAGTTTAAGACAAAGTTGGTTTCGTTATTGAGGTTTCCGGCACGTTTCGGAATACAGGAATCCGGTGTCATCTGGTTTTTAAGATTTGCGTATGCGATAGCAGAACAGACAGAGTCTGTGTCCGGATTTTTATGTCCTACTACAATAATTGGAGTTTGATTCATAATGTGATAATGCCCCTTCTTTCCTAAATTATAGTCTTTTCTGATTCCTTTTGTATATATGTAGCATAGTAGTTTATTGGAAAAAATGCAAGCAGTTCTTTGTAAAAATTTATTCGAGAGCTGTCTTTTGCTTTTTTTATGGATACGGGAAAAAATCCCTGTGGCATTTTAAAATTAAGATAGAAGATAAATAATAACCGGTTTACAGATGGGATGTACTCTAGTAGTATACATTTTAGGAAGAATATGTTAAGAAAGGGGATATATGTAAGTCAGGATTGAAAAAATAAGAAGTTCAATATATTATTATTTCATGATTAGTCTGAAAGTAAGGGATAAAGTGGTTTTGTTGGAGTGTGATACGGATGAACATAGTAATTTGCGATGATGAGAAACATACAATACGCGATATTCAGCAGGAATGTATGCATTTTATAAGATCGGAGGATCATATTGACTGTTTTTCATCTTCAAAGGAGCTGAAGAAATGGTTGGTAACAGATAGGCCATCGGTGGAGTTATTCATTTTAGATATCGAGATGCCGGAGATGAACGGACTGCAGTTAAAGGAATTGATTACGGAACTTTATAGGGATACAAATATTGTGTTTCTGACGATCCATAAAGAAATGATGGAGAAGGCATTTGGAAAGAAAGTAATCGGTTTTTTGAAAAAAGAGGATTACAGGCAGTACCTGGGTAAACTGATCGAGGAAGTACGGACAGAAATCGAAAGAGATACGACAGTTCAGATACAGGAGGGAAAGGTGGTACATAATCTGCCTCGGCAGAAAATTTTGTCGGTTTGTGCAGAACGGATCTACAGTATGGTAACACTGGTTTCCATGTACAATCAGGATTGGAATCTGCTGGAAACAAGTTGTGAGATGTACCGGATTAGCCTGAATCAATGGGAAGATGTACTGGATACTGAAAACTTTTTTAGGATTAACCGCTCCTGTATTATTCACTTTATGTATGTAAAGACGATTACAGATAAAGTAATTATGGAAAACGGGGAGACCTATAATATATCAGCAGGAAAAAGAACAGCACTTAAAAAAGCGTATCATGATTATTGTGAGAAGATGGCAAGGTGTTTATAAAATGGGAATGATCTTGTTATATATGGTATGTGCAATAGAAGAAACAGTAAAATATTGGTTCGTTTATAGCGGTATATGGAATCTAAAAACGACAACAGAAATCAGAAAACATTTACTTGCGTTTTTTATCATAGTGATTACAGCAGGTATTAATTTATGTTTTTTTGATATCAATTATTCAGTAACCTTAATTATTTGCGGGTTTCTGTGTATGTGCCTGCTTATGCAGTGTGATTGGAAAACAAAAATCCTGGCATTTGTTCCTGCTTATTTTGTTATTAATTTTTTGGATACAACGGTGATGACTATAGCAGGCTGGATATTTAATTGCAATCCTCTGGCTGTAATAGAGAAAGGGGATGCAAAAGTTAGACTCCTATATTTGTTTCCGTCATGCATTTTACTCGGGTTTGTTACATTTTTAAACCAGAATAGAAAAAAGTGTGAAGTAAATAGTAAAAAGATAACACGATTGCAATATATGCTAATTTCTTTTGGTTTGTTTGCTGCAGCTATGCTGACCTCTTTTGTTACATATATGATATTCAATGATGACGCATGGAAATTGTATTGGTTTAAAAACTGGTTTACGGTTGTTGCCATGGAGTCAATTGTTACTTTATTCCTGTTTATTTTGTACATGAAAGAATTAATGGCAAAACAGAAGGTGCAAAATGAAATGCTGTTCTTATATGAAAAGCAGAATTTATTACAGAACGAATATTACCAGAGGTTATATGAACAGACCGAAGAACTGAAAAGGTTCCGGCACGATTATCACCATCATCTGTATGTATTAAAAGAATTACTGCATAATAAAAAGTATAGGGAAGCCGCTGCGTATATCCGGCAATTAGAGAATAAGCCGGAGAAGCATATGGATATTGTATATTCCGGAAATACCGTAGTGGATGCTATAATTTGTGGAGTGCTTGGAAATACCGAGATACAGGATATCCGGTTTGAGTATAAGGGAAAACTGAAAAAGAAGATTGGCATAGAGGACGTGGATATCTGTACGATACTAGGGAATGTGTTAGAAAATGCAGTAGAAGAATGTGAGAGGTATCAGGGTAAACGATATATTCGGATGGAAATCGCAACATATAAGTCCAATCTCTTTATCACGGTCTGTAATTCGTGCAGGCAGAACCCGGACAGACGGGGGACGGGAGGAAGGACGGAAAAGAAAGAGAAGGGGCATCATGGATATGGGATACAGAACATGAAAGCAGCCGCAGAAAAATATAACGGAGGCATACAGTTCAAAGAAGAAGAAGGGGAATTTACGGTAAAAATCCATCTGGAGGAGAGAGATATCCTATAAACCGGCGGTTGGGAACAAAAAAGCATGATTGGGAACAAATGAATTGAAAAGAACGCTTTACCTGATTTAAACTATCTATATCGTACGAGAGAAAAAAGGGAAAGGGGGACTTTCAGGAAGTGTTAGCTAATGTAGATTTATGGTATTTTATCATATGGTTAGGCAAAAAATACAAATAATATCATTTTCGAATACTCTGGATGATAAAAACGGAGAATGTTTAGACTAGACAAGTTCAATGATTGCTTTAAATGCTAACAATTGTATATACAGAGTATACAGCTCTGCCGGATAAAGGGACGGTAAGTGTTACCGCTTGAAACTATTAACCATACCACAACGTGTGGACATCGACCA
>CAJUBR010000124.1 GCA_910584695.1 uncultured Lachnospiraceae bacterium | reverse complement strand
CAGACAATTTCCATGCAAACAGGACCGGCAGGTGGAATTATATGAAACACTCTATGTAAAAGGTATGTCAGAAAGGATTACGGGAAACTCATTAAAGATGGCATAAAGAACTATAAGAAAAATCAATATTTTGGATTGAGAATAGAAAAAATGCACAAGCATACTTGTCTGATATTTCAAAGTATGTTTGTGCATTGTGTTGTGTTAGGCAAGATAACCGTATACCAAAATAAAGTGGCAAAGGCTTCCAAGCATTACAAAGACGTGGAATAACTCGTGGTTTCCGAAATTTTTCCATTGATGCTTTTTAAAAAGCGGGAGCTTTAATGCATAGATAATGCCGCCTACAGTGTAGATAATACCACCCACCAGTAACCACATAAATGCAACATGTGACAGATTCTTCATAATGCTGGAGAATGCCAGAACACATAACCAGCCCATTCCGATATACATGGCAGAAGAAAGCCAATGGGGACAATTAATCCAGCAGATTTTGAAAATCGTTCCGATCATTGTAATGCTCCAAACAGCAGCCAATAACGGAATGCCGACGGACTTTGGAAGCACGATCAGGCAGATTGGGGTATAAGACCCTGCAATTAATACAAAAATCATGGCATGGTCAATCTTGCGAAGAATGGTGTTCACCTTTTCAGAAATATCAAAAGTATGGTATATGGTGCTTGCACCATAAAGGCAGATCATGCTGACAATAAAAACGACAAAGGCTCCCAAATAAGAACTGTTTAGTCCGTTTGCTGCTTTTATAAGAAGCGGGGAAGCCGCGAATGCTGCAATGACCATACCGATAAAGTGTGTCAAAGCACTTCCGGGATCTTTTACTTTTAAATGTTTGTTATTCATAAAACCACATCCTTTCAATGTGCAATAAATATTAGAAACTCTGTTATGTAGTATTGAATACTATATTATCTTGTTTTCTATAATACTACCTGTAGATAGGATATGCAAGTTCTTTTTTAATATTGCAGAAAATTTTAACAAAATAAAGAGTGCATAAACATTAGTTGCATCAATAATATTTTCGGTATATAATAAATCATAATTTAATAGACGTTTGCGAAACTCTGTTTTCGTTATCGACCGTTGTACAATATAAACAATATCAACGCTGGGCACGCTTTCGCTGCTTGTCGCTCGTAATGGTACATAAGGTGCCAAAATACGGCACCTAAGTACCAACGGCTCCAAAGCACCCTGCTTATGATATTGTTTATATTGTACAACTAGATTTTGGAAATGGGGAGTTTCGCAATTACCTATCATAATAAAGAAAGAGGTTTTAAAATGTCAAAACAATCATGGAAACCGGGTAATATGTTATATCCGGTGCCGGCAGTACTGGTAAGTTGCAGTGATAAAGAGGGAAAGGATAATGTGCTAACGGTTGCATGGGCGGGCACAATCTGTTCCGATCCGGCAATGTTATCTATTTCAGTCCGGAAGGAGCGATATTCCTACCATATGATAAAGGAAAGCGGAGAATTTGTTGTCAATGTAACTACGAAGGAACTTGCATATGCTGTGGATTATTGTGGTGTCCGCAGCGGGAGGGATGAGGATAAATTTAAGTCCATGCATTTGACAAAAGGGAAAGCAGAAAAAGTAGGTGCACCGATTATTATGGAAAGTCCCGTGAATATTGAGTGTAAGGTACGACAGATTTTAGAACTTGGGAGTCATGATATGTTTCTGGCAGAGGTGGTAAATGTTCAGGTTTCGGATGAGTATATGGATGAAAAGGGAAGCTTTCATTTGAATGATTCGGAATTGCTGGCATACTCACATGGAGAGTATTATCATTTAGGTGAGAAACTAGGAACATTTGGTTATTCGGTACGGAAACCGACCGGGAAGAAAACAGGAAATGCAAAGAAAAGGGGAAATTAGTTGAAAAAGTTTAATTTTAAGACACGCCTTCAGTGGGGATGGTTTAAGGCTGCACTATTTGGAGTGGTCATTGCACTTTTAATTGCACCGAATGCCGGGGGGATATTTGGAACAAAAGATAAAGAAGTAAAAAATGATAGTCAGAAAGAAAATCCGGTTATGTCATGGTTGGGTGGTATTTCTTTTGGTCCCAGAGTCATGATTATGATAAACGGAAAAGCGGCGGCATTAGCAAAGAGCAGGGAAGCCGCAGAAGAAGCGTTTAAAGCGGCAAGACTTGCATATAATGCAAAAGGTGTCCGGGTGCTGGATATTGATGTTACATATCGGGATGTAGATAAAAAAAAGGATGCAGATGCAGTAAAAGGAATGCGGGTGTTAAGCGGGGAAAAGCTTTTTAACGCTATTTTAAAGAGTTTTGACGGTTATGCGGATTCGGGAAAGGCACTTGCCTATACAATGCGGATTGACGATTATACCGTGACAGTGGGAAATATCGAGGAGTTGGTTTCTATTTTGGAGAATGCACAGAGTAAATATGATGTAGAGGATTCTTTTCAGGTAGAACTGAATCCCCCTGCGAGCCGGAATACGACAATGTATGAGGTTGGAGTTGCAAAAAAAGCGGGAGAAGCATCTGATGGGAAAGGAGAGAATGGTAAAGAGGATAAAAAGGGGGAAAGTTCTGCAGTAAATTCCATTGCTCCAGCAAAGGTAGGATTAACAGGGGAAAGCACCAGTGAACAGACGGAGAATAAGGGAAATACCAATAGTGGGCAAAAGGACACAGAAGAAAAAAAAGAGAACCAGTCTTCTGAAGAGACAAAGAAGGAAGAAGGAAAAGAAAAGGGTCAGTCCTCCGAAGAGACAAAGGAGGCAGAAGGTGAGAAGAACAATCCGTCCACCGAAGAAGAAAACCAGCCTTCAAAAGAAGATGATGGGGTGAAATATGTAGGATTTTCCGAAAAAATACAGGTTGTGGAAACATATGTCAGCAAGGATCAGATAAAAGATAAGGATACAGCATATAGTGAGATCACAACAAAAAATGATGAGGCGGCAATCTATGTTGTGGAACCGGGGGACTGTCTTTCTATTATTGCGGAAAAGAACAGTATGACGGTAGATCAGATTAAGGAGTTAAATCCCGGCATTCAGTCTGATGAGAATCTGTATTATGATGACCGGTTAAATATCAAGGTGCCAACGGCGGCGGTGCAGATTCTTGTGGAAAAACAGGAAACATATAAAGAAAAGTATAACGAAGATGTGGTATATGAAGATGATGACAGCATGTTTATAGGTGAAACAGAAGTGGTTCAGGAGGGTTCCCAGGGTACTCATATTGTCACTGCTTTGGTGACCTATAAGGATGATATGGAATTGGAACGGGAGCAGTTAGATGAAAAGGTTGAGGTTGCTGCAGTTGCACAGATTGTCAGGCGGGGAACGAAATCAAAGCCAACCTATATGTATCCGGTAACGAACTGGACTGTAACCTCTACCTTTGGATACCGTTGGGGAAGGCTTCACGCAGGAATTGATGTGGGTGTCCCTACAGGAACGACGGTCAGGGCTTCCCGTGCCGGTCAGGTTGTAACGGCGGGCTGGGTTGGAGGATACGGCAACTGTGTCATTATTGATCACGGAGACGGTGTCTGCACCCGGTACGGTCATTTGAGCCAGATTACAACCAGTGTTGGTCAGTATGTAAATCAGGGTGATCAGGTTGCTTTATCCGGTAATACAGGAAGAAGTACCGGTCCTCATTTACATTTCGAAATCCGGGTAGGTGGAGAAGCGGTTGATCCTGCACCGTACCTACAGTAATTTTAATATACCCGAATAAACCACGTAAGAAGTATAAGAAATGCTGCGGAAGATGATTTTGGTGGGAGATGCCTTATTATGAATACTGAAAGAAGATGAGTCCGATAGGAAGGAGCAGGCATATGGGAGTTTATTTAAATCCGGGAAATGAAGCATTTAGGCGAGCGTGTAATTCGGAAATATATGTGGATAAGACAGGGCTGCTTGTATTGACCAATAAGGTAATGGATACAAAGCAGAACTGTGTCTGCATTAGCCGTCCCAGACGGTTTGGGAAGTCTATGGCAGCGGAGATGTTAGTGGCCTATTATGGGAAAGACTGTGATTCTTCAGAAATTTTCAAACCATACAAGATAGCACAGTGTGAAGGTTATCAGAAACATTTAAATCGGTATAATGTTATTTTTCTGAATGTTCAGAATGCATTTAGCCGTGTAAATACAATCGAAGAAGTGTTACAATATATACAAAAGGAAATTCTTGGGGAGCTTAGGGAGGTTTTTGGAGACCGGATTCCGAAGGAAGAAAAGCTTTTGAGTGCTGCTATGGAAAAACTCTACAGTAAGTCAGGCGAGAAATTTATCTTCATTTTTGATGAGTGGGACTGCATATTCCGTATCAAAAAGGGAGACAGCGAAGCACAGAGCAGATATTTGGATTTTTTAAGGGATCTGTTAAAGGATAAGATGTATGTTTCCCTTGCGTATATGACCGGAATTCTCCCAATTAAAAAATATGGTATTCATTCAGCACTCAATATGTTTGATGAGTATTCCATGACGGATCCAGGAGAATATGCAGAATATATTGGATTTACGGAAGAAGAGGTAAATAAACTGTATAGCCAATATAACATGGATTTTGAAAAAGCAAAGGAATGGTATGACGGATATGTGTTTGAAAAGGACTTGCATATCTATAATCCAAAATCAGTAGTTGACAGTGTGCGGAGAAAGCGATTTTCCAGCTACTGGACTCAAACGGAAACCTATGAAGCATTAAAAATATATATTGATATGAACTTTAATGGGTTAAAGGATACTATTATTCAAATGCTGGCAGGAGAGAGAGAAAGAATTGACTGTGGGACATTTCAGAATGATATGACTACATTTGAAGTTAAAGATGATGTTCTTACTTTATTGGTGCATTTAGGCTATCTGGCATATGCTCCTGAGAAGAACGAGGTATATATTCCAAATGCAGAGATTCAGGCGGAGTTTGTAAGAGCGGTGAGGGGATGTAATTGGGAGGAAGTTATCGAATCAATTGAAAAATCAGAACAGCTTTTACAGGCGACATGGAATCAGGATGCACAGGCGGTAGCCGAGATGATAGATGAAGTGCACCGTGAAAATACTTCTATATTAACGTACAATAATGAAAATGCATTAAGTTGTGTGATTTCTTTGGCATACTATAATGCAGTAAAGGAATATACCAAGGTCAGAGAATTCCCATCCGGTAAAGGATTTGCGGATATTGTCTGTATACCGAGAAAACATTCCGATAAACCGGCATTGGTGATAGAACTAAAATATGACCAGTCTGCGGAAGGTGCCATTGCACAGATTAAAGAGAGAGGATATGTAGACAGCTTAAAGGAGTATCAGGGAAATCTGTTGTTAGTGGGCATCAACTACGATAAAGATACAAAAAAGCATGAATGTGTAATAGAATGTCACCAACCGGAGCGAAGCGGAGGTTGATGACCTACGCGAGCATCAGCGAGCTACCTTGTAATGAATGTCACCAACCGGAGCAGAGTAAAGTAAATTAGGTATTTGCGAAACTCTTTATTTTCAAAATCTAGTTGTGCAATATAGACAATATCATAAG
>CAJUBR010000123.1 GCA_910584695.1 uncultured Lachnospiraceae bacterium | reverse complement strand
CAAATAATAAATATTTTATTTGTTATTATCTTTATCGGCCTGTTCCTCCTGAGTACTGGAGACCTCTTCGATTGCTTTTGAGGCAGCATCCTTTACGGCATCTTCCTCGCTGCCAAATGCTGGAACATCTGCAGCATGATTTTCATCAATGTAATTACTGATATAGGCAGACAAAACAGAATCTCCGACAAATTTGGGCTGCTCCCTATAAATTCGGATTCCCAACGGTACACCAAAAATTGCACCAACTACTATAGCAGCGGCAGTGCATTTCAAAGCCGTTTTTACCTTTCGCTGCTTTTCTAATTTCTTACGGTTCTTCTTCTCGTATTTTCTTCTATCTACTTTTTCCTGACTCATAATATCCTCCCATCCTGTTTTCATTAACAAACTTACAGCATTTTCCCAATGAATGCCATACATCTGCCTGACTCATTTGCCTGTCAAAACCAAATATAAGATTACCACATTTTTCGTAAAAAGAAAACTGAAATTTTCGTGAACATAAATCATTTTAACGCATATTACGGATCTTGAATTCCTTCTCCGCCTCGCGTTTCATATCCTTTTTTGCAATATCATTTCGTTTATCATAGAGTTTTTTGCCTTTTGCAAGTCCGATCTCCACCTTTACAAGACTATCCTTAAAATATACCTTCAACGGAACAATCGTATAACCTTTCATCTTTGCCTGTCCCATAATTTTGTTAATCTCATATCTGTGGAGTAAAAGTTTTCTTGGACGTAACGGATCTTTGTTAAATATGTTCCCTTTTTCATAAGGGGAAATATGCATTTGACGGATCATTACTTCTCCGTTTTCTACTGCTACAAAGGCTTCCTTAATGCTACAGTGTCCAAGGCGCAGCGATTTCACCTCCGTACCGTGAAGTTCAATTCCTGCCTCGAATTTTTCATCTATAAAATAATCAAAATACGCTTTTTTGTTATTTGCAATCAACCGTTCACCTTTTTGTTTTGGCATATCTTCCCCTCTTTTCTTTCTAAAATAATTACCGGTTGGTATACCGGTCAATCATTTCCTTTTCATCATACGTCAAACCATTCACGTCATCTTCTTCGACCAGTTCAAAATCAATCGTTCTTAAAAGCTTGTCCGTATGAACCACCCGGATTCTTACCGTCTGTCCCATTCTGTAGATCTTACCATAATCTTTCCCCACCAGCGACATGGATTTCTCTTCATAAATATAAAAATCATCTAGCATCCCACCAATTCGAACCATACCCTCAATGGTATTGGAAAGCTCTACATAAAGACCATATGCAGTAACACCGGAAATAATTCCATCATATTCTTTACCAATCCTACTACTCATATACTGAACCTTTTTCAGCTTCTCCACTTCCCGCTCTGCTTCCTGTGCAAGACGTTCCTTTCTGGAATTGGATTGGACCACACTAGGCAGGATGCCTGCATAGTGCTCTAACCTTTTGCTGTTTAATTTTCCGTTCAGATTTTCCTTGATAATCCGGTGAATCTGCAAATCCGGATATCGTCTGATCGGCGAAGTAAAATGGCAATAATATCTGGTGGCCAGCCCAAAATGACCGGTACATTCTGTCGTATATCTTGCCTGCTGCATCGTCCGCAGCGTCATCCGGCTGATAAATCCCTCTTCCGGAGTCCCTTCGAGCCTGTTAAGAAGCTTTTGAAACTCCTTTGGATGAATATTTTCTCCCGAGGTTTTGAAATAGTATCCAAACCCCTCCATGATCACATTTAACTTATCCACCTTTTCCTGATCCGGAGCCTTATGGGTGCGGAACTCAAAGGGGATTTCCTGCCAGAAATAATCTTCTGCAACGGTTTCATTTGCCATCAGCATAAAATCTTCAATGATCTTATGAGCCGGATTTCGGTCACAGGGACCGATTTCAACAGGTTCTCCTTCTTCCGTCAGTTTTATCTTTGCCTCTGGAAAATCAAAATCAATGGAACCTCTTTCCATACGCCTTTTCCTCAGTATATCGGATAATTTCTTCATCTGCCAGAAGAAATCAATATAATCCTCATATTTCTTTAAAATTTCTTCTCCCTTTATCACAGTACCGTCATTGAGGCATAGGGATATGTCAGATAGGGTAAGTGTCTTATCTTTCCCATAATCGATTCCGTCATAAAACCCTCCTTTTTTAACAGCATCCGCTCTTAAAATAGTATCCACCTGATTGTAACTCATACGTCTGTCCACATGAATTACTGTCTCTGCAATCCGATGTCCTGTAAGCTTTCCATTCCAGTCAATATCCATGATACAGGATAATGCCAGCCGGTCTTCTCCTGCATTCAGGGAACAGATTCCATTTGACAGCTTATGGGGCAGCATCGGAATCACACGATCCACCAGATATACACTGGTTCCCCGTTTTAGTGCCTCTTTATCCAATACGGAATATTCTTTTACATAATTCGTAACATCTGCAATATGAACACCTAACTGATATCCGTTTTCTCCTTTTGTAAGGGTTATGGCATCATCTAAATCCTTTGCATCCTCTCCATCAATGGTAACCGTCTGCCAATTTCTGATATCCAGCCGGTTCTCCATCTCTTCTTCCGATACATGATCCGGAATACGTTCAAGATACTGCATCACTTTTTCAGAAAATTCTATGGGAAGTTCGAATGCCTTTATAATGGATAAAATATCCGTTCCCGGATCATTTACATGACCTAATATCTCAATAATCTTGCCTTCCGGCTTTTTTTCTTTGGTTCCAAAACTGGTAAGCTTTACCACAACTTTATGACCGGTTACCGCTCCCATACTGTTCTTTTTGGAAATAAAAATATCATCAGAAATCCTCTGATTATCCGGTATCACAAACCCAAAACTCTTATTTTTCTGATAATATCCCACAACTGTATCGTTTCCGTGTTCCATGATGCGGATAACCTGTGCTTCCTTTCGTCTGCCGGCCGGTGCATTTGTAACCCGGATCAAAACCTTGTCATTATGCATGGCACCAGAAACCGCATCTTCCGGAATAAAGTAATCTTCCCCTTCCCCCTCTACTGAGACAAAACCAAATCCCTTCTGATGTCCGATAAAGTTTCCGACCTTTGTAACTTCAGGCAGGGACTGGTATTTTCCCCGCTTGGTCAACAATACCTTTCCCTCTTTCACCAGTTCCGCTAAGATTTCCCGAAACTCTTCTCTGTCTTCCGGCTGTACCTGGAGTAAAAAGGCAAGTTCTTTCTGCTTTAAAGGTTTATAATGTTTATCCGATATCACCTCTAATATTTTATTTTTTCTTTCCAAATATTGTGTCATAATAAATCCTCTTTATTGCATATATAGAGTAAAAAAAGCTGCCACAAATTATGCAGCAGCTTAATGGTTACGAATTTAAAAATTTGGAACTAATCAATAAAGCCAATAGCAGGAAAATCACAACTCCGACTGTCGTTGCCAATACCAGCATCCCTTCTCTTGAACGTCCCTTATTCTTACTCCAATAGGTATCTGCAGAAGTTCCGCCTGCAAGACTTCCCAGACCATTATCCTTTGCCTCCTGACATAAAACCAATCCTATAATAACAATGCAAATTAAAATAAATATGCCTGTAAGTGCTGTCTTCATAAAAACACCTCCTATCCGAAAAACTCACTATTCGATAGTATATCACAGTGTTTCCATAATGACAAGCAAAATTTTCACGAATCCAATGAGCAGTGCGGAAAAGATAATATGAAAAGCTGTGTCATGCTTGCATGTAAGCAGCTTTTCATATTATCTTTTCCATAGGGCGAATGCCCGTGACCGAATGTGCTTTAGCACATGAGGTTCACTGTGGCGTATATCTTTCTTCTACCGGAAAGCATACTCCGAAACTTTTCCAATCTCCTGTTCTATTTTTAACAGACGGTTATACTTTGCAGTCCGGTCACTTCTACATGGAGCTCCTGTCTTAATCTGCCCCGAACCGACTGCTACTGCAAGATCTGCGATAAAGGTATCCTCTGTTTCACCGGAGCGATGACTTACAATCGTCTTATATCCTGCATTTTTTGCCATTTCAATTGCATCCAGCGTTTCTGTCAAAGTTCCGATCTGATTCAATTTGATCAGGATTGCATTTGCAATATTCTCACGAATTCCATCAGACAAACGTTTTGTATTGGTAACAAACAGATCATCCCCCACAAGCTGGAGTTTATCCCCTAAACGATAAGTTAATAACTTCCATCCCTTCATATCATTTTCGTTTAATCCGTCTTCAATCGAAAACACCGGATAACGTCCCACCAAATCTTCATAATACTGTACCATTTCCTCTGCATTCCGGTAAATATCTTTTCCTGCCATTTTGCTTTCTCCCGGAAAATAATACAGATCTGAATTTTCGTCATATAATTCGGAAGCGGCTGCGTCCAATGCAATCTTTATATCATTTCCTGCCCGGTATCCGGATTTTTCAATCGCCTCTACGATTAAATCCAATACATCAGATGTTGTTGCCAGATCCGGTGCAAACCCCCCTTCGTCACCAACACCTGTAGATAATCCTTTTGCTTTCAAAACCTCTTTCAGATGATGATAAATCTCACACGCCATTTCCATTGCATGGGAAAACGAATCTGCTCCCACTGGGGCAATCATAAACTCCTGAATATCCACCGTATTATCTGCATGCTTTCCACCATTTAATATGTTCATCATCGGTATCGGTAAAACCTTGGCATTGGCACCGCCTATATAACGATATAGAGAAATTCCCAATGCATTGGAAGCGGCTTTCGCACATGCAAGGGAAACTCCTAAAATTGCATTGGCACCATATTTGGATTTATTTTCTGTTCCGTCCGCCTGTATTAACAGGCGGTCGATCTTAACCTGTTCTAATACATTCATTCCGATAATTTTATCTGCAATTCGTGTATTGACATTTGTAACAGCCTGTTCCACTCCATTTCCCAGATGCCGTTTATCACCATCCCTCAACTCATGGGCTTCATACTGCCCGGTAGAGGCTCCGCTTGGAACGGCTGCACTTCCCATAATTCCATCCTTTAGAGTAACTGTGACTTCCAGTGTCGGATTTGCTCTCGAATCCAATATCTCAATTGCATGTACGTCTAAAATCTCATATTCCTTCATGAAATTATCCCTTCCTATCAAAATTACTTTAATAGCAAGTATTTCCACATTTATGGATTTTATACGCAGCGTTTTCTACTTCGATTTGGAAAAACACTCTTGCAAGCAGGTAAGTTTTCTTCGTTATTTTACAATAAGGCTCTTTCCTGTCATTTCTACAGGCTGTGGAAGGTCCATGATCTCTAACAAAGTCGGTGCGATATCTGCAAGACATCCACCCTCTCTCAGCTTCACATCTCCATAGTTTACAAGAATAAATGGTACCGGGTTAGTCGTATGTGCTGTATGTGGATTACCCGTCTCATAATCAATCATCTTTTCCGCATTACCGTGGTCCGCACAGATAAACAGTACACCGTCCACCTTCTTTATGGCATCAACAGCAGCTCCTACGCATGCGTCTACACGCTCTACTGCCTTAATGGCAGCCGAAATCACTCCGGTATGTCCTACCATATCCGGATTTGCAAAATTAATGATGATGACATCATATTCACCGCAGGTAATCGCCGCATCTAACTTCTCTCCTACT
>CAJUBR010000122.1 GCA_910584695.1 uncultured Lachnospiraceae bacterium | reverse complement strand
TCCCTTCCATAACTGTATGGGCATGGTTCTCAAAGTTAAGGCTTCCATATTCTTCCCCACATCTTTCACAGACTGCCTTTGAAATACAGGTTGCTGTTCCTCCTGTGTGTCCATATGCCGAAATCACTTCACCAGCACCTATCTTGGTATGACATTTTGCACAAATAACATCTTTTCGACCGTTCTTTGTACAGGTTGCCGGTTCGGTAATTATGGTTTCTATCCCTGTGCCTTCATGATTGCAGGAAATACCAGTCAGCCTTACCGTTACGGTAGTCGTTTTATAATTATTTTGATCGGTTCCAGTATAGACAGCCTCTGCCGAAATCATTATTCCATCTCGTACCTGGATATTTTTGCTTGATTCGGACCATTCCCATCCTGCACTTAAGAACACATTTGCCAATGGACCTGCTGCTACCGTCATCTCCAGTTCCGGTGCACCAGCAGGTATTTCTGCTTTTTCTATGGTAAAATCTTTTTGCACAGTTCCACTATAGTTGGCAGTTCCGGTCACATTCACCGTAGCCGTTCCTGCATTCTTATTGTTGCTGTATGTAATCTTATAATCCCTATCCTTCACCAGCGTCTTTTCTACATCTGTTACCCTGACAGCCGGAATAATCACACTTCCGGTATAGGTATAGGTTCCGGTTATATTCACATTGCTGTCTGCCAATGTCTTTGGCTGAATCGTAAAGGTCAGGCTTTCCGTAAACTTACCGACATAACTGCCGATTCCCGTAACCAGAACAGTCGGTGCCGTCTGGGAATTCTTATCACCGGCATTGACATTGTTCTGATAATCTACCTGATAATCGATTCCCTTTGTCAAAACTGTACTGCCCGCTTTCACATTCACATCCGGTTTCTTCTGATTACCATCATAAATATATTCCGCTGTAGGATCATTAAATGAAACCTGAATCTCTTCCACAGTATTATTTTTTACTTCATAATTTGCTATAGCTGCCTCCCCACTTCCATTACTGGAATCCTTTACATATACTTTAAGCGTATATCTGCCGGCTGTCTGAGGAGTCCATGTAGCAGTTCCAGCTGTCCCCCAACCCTGTATGGTGCTTTCACTACCATTTTTCGGCTGTACTGTAAATCGATACTGTAACGTGCCCGTTCCACCTGTTGCAGCCGCCGTCAAGCTCACACGGTTTCCCGTATAGGCACTGCCGGTAGGAGCTGCCGTAAACTTATTTATATCCACTGGGTTATCTGGGTCCGCTTCACTGGGATCTACTGTCCTCACATAACCGCTTTGGTCATAATAACCGTTTATCTTTGCCGGCAAATCAGCTGTTTTAGTGCTGTCACCTTTACCATCCGTAAAAATAACACTCATACCGTCTTCCGGTTTTCCCTCCGGCCATTTTATGCCATAAATACCTGCACTTTCATTCAGAACTGTCATAGCAGCTCCAGGCCATTCGGCATTCTTCCATGTTCCGCTGCCCGTCCAGAAATAAGCAGACATTGTACTTCCCCAACTAGAAGGCTTCTCAAAATAAACTGCATCTCCATCCAGATAAGTAAATGCAGGTCCTTTGACGGTTATCTTCGCTGTTGCAGACTTGCCAAAATAGGCCGTGGAAACAGTTATCGTCGCTTCTCCTGCCTTTCCTGCTGTTACCACTCCTTTTTGGTCAACTGCTGCCACTTTTGTGTCACTGGAACTCCATTTAAGGGCAGTATACTTCGGATCTGCATTTTCCGGAAGCAGGGAAGCCGTCAATTGTAACGTCTCACCTCCCTTTAAGGTCTTTGACATTGGGGTCAATGTAATACTCTCTACCTTTACTCCGGATGCCTTTACCGTAATATTTGCTGTTGCCGTAAGACCATTTGATGTCTTTGCCGTTATCGTTGCGTTTCCTTCGTTTACTGCCGTAACAGTACCACCGCTTACCTTTGCCACATTACTGTCACTGGTGGACCATGATACTCTCTTATTCGTAGCATTGGCTGGTGTAACCGTTGCAGTCAGCTTTACTGTTTCCCCAAAGTCTAACGTTGCAGACGTCTTATCGAGAGTAACACTGGTTGCCGGTACGGCTCCAGACCCACCAGACTTTCTTTCCACCGGTGATGTTTCTGCTACAGAGTCTGTTCCACCTGACATAAATGAACTTTTTCCGTCAATCACACCCAGAAACGGTGTCTTATCACCTGTATCTAATACATATACCCGCAGATCGCCCTGCCCCTTAATACCGGAAGTAGCAAGCGTACCACCTGATACCTTCTTTTCATCACCAGTAATCGCATCTACATACCTTCCGTTTGGAATCCCTGTAAAGGTTGCATCACTGGTTAAGGCAACCAAAACAAAACTGTCTGTTGTACTATCTTTATAACGTCTCTTAAATGCCATACTTCCGTTGCATCCTTCTGTAGAATACTGTCCCTTCCGAAGTGCCGGAATACAAAGACGCAGTCTGTTAAGTCTCTGGATATGAAGGGATAACGGATTGTTTAAGGTTTCTGCCATTGCCCCTGTCGCACTATTATATCTCGCAAAATCTGTAGCATTGACGCTTCCTTCAATGTGATCTCCAAAATATGCCCTGCCAGTCTCTGCCAAAGCCTTTGTCGTACCTACGTCAATCGGCATTCCCTTTTGGAATTCAATCTCAGATCCATAGTAAATACATGGGATTCCACGGAACGTAAACATTAAGCTCAGGTTTTCTACCCACTGCTCTGTGCTGCCCGCAAACCGCTGGTTTTCCGGTGCCCCATCCGGTGCATAATCATGGGAATCCACATAGGTCACATTGAAGGTTGCATCATTATAATATTGGTCGTTGTTGACTGCAACGCTAAATGCGTCCCGTGCACTATTAAAGTTCCAGTGCATCGGAAAATCAATCACATTCATGCCGGACGCCTTACTGTAATCCGGTGTATGATATTCATTTCCATTGAGCAGTGCATTGTTACTTGTAGGCTCATTATTTTTACTTTGATTATCTGCATAAGCCTGCTTCACGGATGCTTCATTGGTAGCCGTTGCCTTTGCTGTTTCGCTATCGTCCCAGTCATATGCTTTTCTTTCCTTCCATGTATAAAAAGGACAGGACAATGCCGGAATATCCCGGTTCCATACATCACGGACACGGGTACAGACCTCACCAAACATATAGAAGTTGCCTTCTCCTGAGGTACCATGCGTCTGATTATATGCCTCATTCAATTGGGATATCAGTGCATTGTTAAAAGTCAGCCTTGATACATGTTTTACTGTATCCACACGGAATGCATCTACACCCATTTCAATATATTGGCTATATGCATTTACCAGATAATGATATACAACAGGATTTTCCGTATTCAAATCAATACAGTCTCCCGCTATGGAAGTAACCTGTTCATCATATGTTTCCCAGCTTTTGATATAATTGTTATGATGATAAATATTATTGGTATCATAACTGGCATCCATCAACAATTTCTCTCTGGTATTAAACTGCACCTGTGGCGTAGATGATACGTAGTTGCCTCCTGCGGCCTCATTCCATTTATAATCATAATTCGGTTTCATTGTAGCTTCACAATCCGACTGATCCGCACTGTAATTCTTTGAAGCAATCGGCAATAAATTCGCTTCTCCCCAATTACCGGTATGGTTAAATACAACATCCTGAATCACCTTCATATCTTTTTCGTGTATTGCATCAATTAAATCCTGATAGGTACAACCGTCGGATTCATATCTGGGATCCACTTTGGAAAAATTAATTGCATGGTATCCATGATAATCATACCCACTGGCATTCTCTACCACCGGAGTAATCCAGATTGCAGTAAATCCCAATGCCTTGATATAATCCAGTTTTTCAATTAATCCTTTGAAGTCTCCCCTCCATGGCGGGTCACTTGCATCATTCTTATCCTGTCCGTCCCAACACTGTACATTATTTGAGGAATCTCCGTCATAAAACCTTGTCGTCATTACAAAATAAATCGTTTCATCACGAAAATCCGTCATACTGCTGTCGGTATTATAATATACCCCGGAACTGCGATCTGCATCCTGTCTCAACCGCAGTCCGGATTCATCCTCTGCTGCCTGTGCGGAAACACCTTCTAAATCTTCCCCTGTATCAAAGTTTTCTGTCCCGCTTGTCTCATCATCAATTGCAGCCGCATTTACTACACCTGAAAAATTATAAACAGGGTTGCTAACTAACAACACGGCAGCCAACAGAATACTCAAACATCTTCTCCACACATACTTTCTCAGAATAACCTCCCTTTTTTATTTTATACACAAGCAATCTCTATAAACTCAATAATATTTTAACTAACAACGGGAGGGATGCTCCCTCCCAGTTGTATTTATATTGTACTATTTTTTTATCTTTGCTTTAGAACTAACACCTTTTGCTTTTAACAGTTTCTTATAAGCTGCCAGTTTCTTCTTTGGCACCTTGATCGTTGCCTTTGATGCAATTCCCTTAAATGCCTGACTGCCTACCTTCTTATTCGTAAGACTTGTTGTCTTAATCGTAATCTTTTTCAATTTCTTGCAGCCATAGAACGCTTTGCTGCCAATTTTACTTACCTTAGCCGGAATAGTAAGACTGGTCAGTTTTGTACACTTATAAAATGCCTTTCTACTAATCGTGGTTGTATTATTCGAAAAAGTTACGTTCTTTAAATTACTGCAACCATAAAATGCACTTTCACCAACTATTTTTATATTCTTTCCGATTTTTATGGTTTGAACCGTCTTATTGTTTTTAAATGCATTATCAGCGATAGCGGTTACCTGATAAGCCGTACTATTTACTACAATCTGATTTGGTATGGTTATATTTTTTTTACTGTTTGACGGTAATACATACCTTACCGTCTTCACTTTAGAAGTCACCTTTGTAACCTGATAGATTCCCTTTGATGCAGAATCCTCTACAAAATCTCCTACTTCCAGGCTTTCAATAGGTGTTGGTGTCGGGGTTGGCGTATCGCCCCCAGTCTTTGGAATCCGTTCTGTTTTTTTCTCCCCACACACCGTACAGGTAAAGGTTTTAACACCATCTTCTGTTGCTGTTGCAGCTTTTGTCACCGTTCCGGCATTCCATTTATGAGTTGTTTTCGCAATCGTTGCTCCTTTTTGAATCACCTGCGTACAATCTTCACAACGGATATCTCCCGTATATCCTTCATGCCGGCAGTTTGCATCCACTTTATCCTCCAGAACTACATGGACATGATTTTCTAAATCACGTAATCCATATGCCGCTCCACATCTTACACAGACCGCCTGCGAACTACAAGTTGCAGTTCCTCCCGTATGTCCAAGTGCCTTAATCTCTTTTTCACTACTAATAATCGTTGTATTACATGCCTTACAGATTTCAACACTGCTACCGGCTTCTTCACAAGTTGCCTCTTTAATGATTTTTGTCTCTCTTGCCGTGTTATTATGATCACAGTTCGTACCAGTCAAACTTACCGATACCGTAGTCGTTTTGTAATTATTCTTATCTGTTCCATTATAAACAGCAGTTGTTACAACAGTCTGACCCGCACTTAATTGGATACTCTGATCGGACCATTCCCATCCTGCACTTAGCAGTACATTTGTTATCGAACCGACAGCTCCCGGCATACTGCTTTCCGGTGCTCCTTTCGGTATTTCTGCCTGCTCTATCGTAAAGGT
>CAJUBR010000121.1 GCA_910584695.1 uncultured Lachnospiraceae bacterium | reverse complement strand
CTGTGGGGACAGACCCGAAGTAACGGCATCCCCACTTAAAGAATTCCAGTCATAATAATTAATATTATTTTCATTCAAATATGCAATATAATTTTCAATCGGTAACGGTGCTACACTATTTGAACTTCCACCCGGAAAACGAAAAATACTACTTCTGGTTCCTGTCACCTCATAGATTAATTCATTTAATTTAGTAAGTTCCCCACCAAAGGAATCCACCGATTTGTAAAAATCCTGATAAACATGGGAGTATGAATGCATTCCGATTGTATGTCCTTCCTTTACAATCCGCTTATAATAATCATAATATTGCTTGTCCTTCCCTATTACAAAAAATGTTGCTTTCACATTGTTTTCTGCCAGAATATCCAGAATCTGACCAGTATAATTAGATGGTCCGTCATCAAAAGTCAGATAAACTCTTTTGGTCTCTTCCTTTTCCTTGTTATCTTCTGCCACTGCATCACTTTCAATTGTGTCCTGCTCGTCTTTTGTATCCTCCGCATTCCGTGCATTATTTGTATCTACACTGGCATTGCCAAGAACCGCCTTTACCGAATCTGCAAACACTCCGCTATCTGCATTCGGGTTATTTAATAATGCTTCCCTGCTGGAACGCAGGGTAAGATAATCCCCACCCTCTTCACTGACTGCATACTTTAATTTTTTCTCTAACTGGCTCAATTTACCAAATAAAAAGATGCTTGTAAAGATCGGCAGAATTGTCATCACAAGAAATACATATATAATTATTTTTTTATAGAGTTCAATACGCCTTCTTCTGGCGAGTTCTGCTCTGGTTATCTTTGCCATTTTTTCACCTGCTTCTATGTTTTATCTTAGTATTTGTCGTAATCCTTTTCTCATTCAAAAGAATAAAAAATAAATAAATTTTATAGCAGTTTCTCTAAGCCTGCTTATTATAAATAAAGATTTTTTTTTCGTCAAGTCACGTATTCTGGCAATTTAAGGCATTTTCTATCTTTTTGAATACAATATATTATAAAGCAGAGAAAGGGGTTTAAAATTGGGGATACCATTGCTAGAATTTTTTAATGTAAATTACTCATATCATACAATATCTTGTGAGACCTTATCACTTAATAATATTTCATTTCAATTAAATAAAAATGAATTTATTTCATTTGTTGGTCCCAGCGGGTGCGGAAAGACTACCCTGCTAAATCTGATTGCCGGTCTGCTTCCTGTCACCTCCGGTTCCATACAGATCAACGGAAAACCTGCAGATTTATCCAATCTTAATATTGGCTATATGCTGCAAAAAGACCATTTATTGGAATGGCGCAGTATCTATAAAAACCTTACTCTGGGACTGGAAATCCAGCACAAATTAGATAAAACCCATCTCGAAATCATTGATGATCTGCTCAAAACCTATGGTCTATGGGATTTTCGCAATTCCTATCCCAGACAATTATCCGGCGGAATGCGACAACGTGCTGCTTTAATCCGTACTCTTGCACTTTCACCGGATATCCTCTTACTGGATGAACCCTTCAGTGCACTGGATTACCAAACCCGCTTAAATGTTTCAAATGATATCGGTTCTATTATAAAAGAAAAAGGAATCAGTACACTTTTAGTAACACATGATTTATCGGAAGCAATTTCCATGGCAGACCGGGTCATTGTGCTTACGAAACGTCCCGGTACTATCAAATCTATCATTCCCATTCACTTAAGCATTGAAAAACGCACCCCGAAGACTGCCAGAAACGCACCGGAATTTAATCAATATTATAATCAGATTTGGGAGGCCATTTACGATGAAAATGAAGACTTCGGATAATATTCCCGTTTCTGCTGCACAACAGGAATATGTCAGAAAAATCAAAAAAAATCATATATTAATCCGGGTTTACCAGCTTTTAATTTTTATCTGCTTTCTCTTTCTTTGGGAATATACTGCTAAAAATGGAATCATCAATGCTTTCATTTTCTGCTGCCCATCCAAATTATTTACTACCATGATGGATATGTTAAAAGACGGTTCCCTGCTCCACCATATCGGAATTACACTATATGAGACGCTGGCAGGCTTTGCCATCGTAATTGCAGGCAGCTTAATCATTGCAACCCTTTTTTGGTGGAACAAAACACTTTCCCGGGTCTTAGAACCCTATCTTGTCATTTTAAATGCACTTCCAAAATCAGCGCTTGCTCCGGTACTCATTGTATGGCTTGGAGCAAATAAGACTACAATCATAGTCTGTGCTTGCAGTGTTGCAATCTTTGGAAGTATCCTAAATCTCTATACCGGTTTCACCAGCGTAGATGCCGATAAAATAAAGCTGATTGAAACCCTGAAAGGCAGCCGCTTTCAATGTCTGAAATTGGTTGTTCTTCCGGGCAGCATACCAAATATCATCAGTATCATGAAAGTAAATATTGGGCTTTGCCTGGTGGGTGTTGTAATCGGAGAATTTCTTGCAGCCAGAGAAGGACTGGGCTATCTGATCATATATGGCTCCCAAACCTTCAAAATGAGCAACGTATTACTTTCCATCGTAATCCTCTGTGTCATCGCTATGCTGCTTTACACAATCCTGCAATACTTTGAAAAAAAATTGTCAGAGTATTTCTAACAAAACAGAGTTTTCTATATATTAAAAAACGGGACTGCTGCATGAAAACATCCCGGCAGACAGCCAAAATATTTTATGCGGCAGTCCCGCCCGTTTACCTGTCAACTCTCTACAATATCAATCACTGCAACCGGACAGGAACTTCTTGCTGACTCTGCGGAAGCAAAATTAGAATCTGTAATCTGACCATTTGCCTCTGCAATTCCGTTTTCATCAAATGCAAACACTTCAGGACAGGTACTCACGCACAATCCACAGCTAATGCAGCCCTCTTTATTTACAACTGCCTTCATAGCTACCTCCTTAACAAACCGTAGTTTATTTCTGCGGGTAATGAGCCAAGAGAATGTATTTTCACATCCATTTGACTTCTAATAGTGTGTATTTATCTTCTGCCATTTATGCGTTAGAGGTATCTGGTTATTTCTGTTAGTCAATTGTAAAATGCCCGTAAAACCGCTTTCAGTGCTTCATAATCTGAGGCTGCACCTAGTTCTGATGCAGAATGCATTGCCAAAACAGGCATTCCAATATCTGCACACGGCATTGGCATATGGGATGTGACAATCGGTCCTAATGTGCTTCCGCCTGCAATTCCCGTTTTGTTAACGGCAATTGTATATGGGATATTGTATTTTTTACAAAGCTGCTTTAACACGGCAGCACTTTCCGGTGTCGTACCATATTTCTGCCCGATACTTCGTTTTATACAAAATCCTTTTCCCATAAACGCCCTGTTGTTCAGGTCACTTTTTTCCTCATAATTCGGATGATGGGCATGGGCAACATCCACAGACAGAAGAAAACTTTTCTCTATTATATCACTCATTCGAAATCTCCCCTGGAACAGGGACTCGCCCGCTTTTTTAAGCACCATTGGCAGCAGTTCACTGTCCGCTCCCTGCCCGGAACGGCTTCCTACTTCTTCATGATTAAAAACTGCCATTACATCAACCGTATTCTCCGGCACCTCACCGCATTCTTCGATGGCAGTTAAAATTGCACCAACTGAAGTAAGATTATCCAGCCTTGCTGCAGCAATCATAGATGCATCCAGCCCCACCAGCACCGGATTTTCCATATTATACAGACATAACTCATAATCCAGAATATCATCTTTATCAATCTGCAAGGTATCTGCTATCTCTCTTAACAAATCTCCCTGTTCCGATAATGCAGTTAGGGGAACCAGTTCTTTTGCCACATCCAGAGCACCTTTTTTATTCAATTCAAAATCCATGTGAATTGCAAGACTTGGAATAATACAAAGCGGTCTTTCACTTTTATAAAGCAGTATTTGGGGTGTAAATACATTTTCTCCTTTTACAACAATCCTTCCTGCAATTCCTAGTGGTCTATCTAGCCATGATTTTTGATACATACCTCCGTATATTTCAACATTTAACCTTGCCACATGCTTTCCTTCTATCATAGGGTTGGGTTTTATTTGAAAATTAGGATAATCACTATGTGCCATTGCAATCCGGAAAACCGGTCTGCCACCTGTCATGTGCCCAACCCGGAAGGCAATACAGCCTGTCCCATATATGTTTACATAATATTTTCCCTGCTCCTTTAAATTCCAGTCATCTTCCAGTAAAAGTTCCTGAAACCCCTTTCTTATCAGATTTCTTTTTACAAAATCAATCGTATGGGATGCTGTTACACCCTCCCGCAATAAATGAAATAACTGTTCCAATTTCTGTTCCTCCTACATTTTTCTATTCATCATTTCTGACAAGCACTACCTGTTTTGCCTGTGCATACGGCTTGGAAAAATCTACCTGCTTCAACCTTTCATCTGTTATGGAAACTGCCGCTGCCCCAACGTCTGCAATTTCCCTGTCCACAGCTGAAATAAGTGAATCAAATGCTATATTCTCTATCTCTAACTCCATATCCAGTTCATCGCAGATTGCTTCCATGACATCAATATCAATTCCTTTGACTTTTCCGTTTTCATAACTTTCATAAGGAGGAAATTCTGCATTCGTTACCATGATCAGTTTACCATTTGCTCCGTTTTCTTTATCTTTTCTCTGATAGGCACTTTCTTTCCCGCCTTCATAAATCCAGCTTTGAAAAATCGCATTCAGTGTTCCGTCCTCTTTTATTTTATCCAAAGCTATATTAATTTTATCCAATAATTCTTTATTGCCCTTCTTTACTATAATTCCGTAATCCTCTTCCTCATAGGCTTCATCCAGTATCCTGATATCCTGAAATTCATCCGCAAACAATTTTGCAGGACCATCATCCAGAATAACTGCATCAATTTCACCTTCCCGCAATGCTGTTACCGCATCTTTTCCCTTGTTAAATCTTTTTACATCAGCTCCTTCAATCTCTGTTGCATAAATATCTCCTGTTGTTTTGGATTGAACTCCTACCTTTTTTCCTTTTAAATCTTCTAAAGAAAATACTGTATTTTCCGGCACCTTTTGACATCCATAAGTCATGATAATAAGGCCCGATAAAATGATAATGTATAAAATTTTTTTCATAGTTATTCTCCCTCTTTTGTTTCCGGCTTCTGCAGGGCAGAATTGGATTTCGGCACCCTTTTATGCTAAGAAACAATCTGGTTTCTTCCACTTCTTTTTCCTCTATAGAGTTTATCGTCCGCTATTTTGATAACTTCTTCATAATCTGCACCCTTTTTCATTTCCTGAATTCCAAACGTCATGGTAATTCCAATTTTCTGGTCATGATATTGAAACCCATAATTACGAATCTGTTCTAACAACGTCTTTACCTTTTCCACTACCTCTTCAAAATCCAGTTCATAGATTAATAAAAACTCTTCACCACCCCATCTACTTGCAAATCCGTGATTTTGAACACTTTCATTTAATATCTCTGATATTTGTACTAAAATATAATCTCCGCAATCATGCCCATATCGGTCGTTTACTTTCTTAAACCAGTCAATATCACACATAACAATGGTAAACGGCTTATTTTCTTTCACCAGCATCTGTATTCTGTTATTACAGCTCCGTCTGTTATACAAAGAGGTCAGAGGGTCTAATTCTACCATCTTTTTTAAATCATCGCACATTTTATCTGCATAAAT
>CAJUBR010000120.1 GCA_910584695.1 uncultured Lachnospiraceae bacterium | reverse complement strand
ACCTTTACGATAGAGCAGGCAGAAATACCGAAAGGAGCACCGGAAAGCAGTATGCTGGGAGCTGTCGGACCGTTGGCAAATGTGACTTTAAATGCAGGATGGGAATGGTCAGATGCAAGTAAGAATATCCAGTTAACAGCAGGGGAAACGGTTACAGTCAGTGCTGTTTATAGCGGCTCAGATCAGAATAATTACAAAACAACTACTGTAACGGTAAGAGTGACTGGTATTACCTGCGAACATGTAGGCACGGGAAGAGAGACAAAAGTCACGAAAGAGGCAACTTGTACACAAGCCGGTAGAAGTGTTGAGATTTGTAAGGCATGCAATATAGAGATAGATGGGACTGAAACAGCGATTAAGGCACTTGGACACACGGGAGGAGCTGCAACTTGTAGTTCACAGGCGGTTTGTATAAGATGCGGAAAGGAATACGGAGGCCATGATTTTGAGAATCATGTCCATATAGGTTTAAAAAATAAAGTAGAGGCTAACTGCCAGCGGGAAGGTTATACAGGCGATACCATATGTGAGGATTGTAATACTATGATTGCTAAAGGGAAATCTGTTGCAAAAACAAATCATGTCTGGGATGCAGGAAAAGTGACAAAGGCAGCAACCGCAACAGAAAATGGTATCAGAACCTATACTTGTATGGTGTGTGGGACGAAAAAGACAGAAACAATTCCAAAGACCGGAGGAAATACCCCAACACCTGTTGAAAGCCTGAAGGTGGGAGATTCTACAATTGACCCTGTTTCAAAAGCAATATATAAAGTTACGAATGCAACCTCTAGTGTGAAGCAGGCAGCATTTGTATTATCACCAGGATCTGCCAAGACGGTAACCATACCGGAGCAGATTGTATTAAAAGGTACTACCTATCAGGTAACGTCTGTTGCTGACAGTGCATTTAAAAACAACGAGACAATACAGACTGTAAAAATGGGAAGTAATATAAAAACAATTGGCGATGGTGCATTTTCCGGCTGCAGCAAGTTGAAAACGGTAACCATTTCCGATCAAACAACCACAATCGGCAGTCAGGCATTTTATAAGTGTAGCAGGCTTACAAGTATTACAATCCCTTCTAAGGTAAGTAAAATTGGAAAAAAGGCATTCTATGGCTGTACAAAGTTGAAAAAGATTACGATTAAAACTACCAAACTCACAAGCAAAAAGCTAGGTAGTCAGGCATTTAAGAAAATTGCACCAAGAGCAACGATTCAGGTGCCAAAGAAAAAGTTAAATAACTACAAGAAGTTATTAAAAGCAAAAGGAGTTGGTTCCAAAGTAAAGATTAAAAAATAGTAATAGTTGGGGCAGCTAACTTGTAAAACAAAGAGAATAAAAGAATGTGATGCTGTCCATCCGTTTTTGGATGGACAGCATTTGTTCAAATAATAGGAATATATAAAGGAGGGTAAAATGAAAAAATATATGCTGAAAAGAAAACGATTCCGTATTTTTCTGGCGGCTGTGTTACTCATTAGTTCTTTTTCTGTGATTCCTGCGTTAGAGGTACATGGGGAAAAAGGAGAGGGAACTGTATATGCAAAACGTACATTTGACAGTAATTATGATTCCCAAAATGCTTATGATGGCGATGATCTGGGATGTATTTATACACCGGAAAAGACAACCTTTAAGGTATGGTCACCGTTGGCAACCTCTGTCGTGTTATGTAGATACAGGGAAGGAAATGGGAATAATGTTATAGAAGAAGTGCCGATGACAAAGGGGAATAAAGGGGTATGGAGTGTTACAGTCACAGGCGATATCGTGAATACCTATTATACGTATAAGGTAACGGTGGATGGTACTACAAAAGAGGCGGTAGATATTTATGCCAAAGCCACAGGAGTAAACGGTGACCGGGCAATGGTGGTAGATCTGGATCGTACCGACCCGGAACATTGGGATAAGAATTATCAAAGAGAAAAGACTTTGCTGAGTGATATCATTGTATGGGAGGTTCATGTAAGGGACTTTTCCATTGATGTAAGCTCTGGTGTGTCACAGGAAAACCGTGGAAAATACAAAGCATTTACGGAAAGTACAACAGTGAATGGAGAAGGCAGGGTTGCCTCCTGTGTCAATTATTTAAAAGAACTGGGCGTTACACATGTGCAGATTCTTCCGATGTATGATTATGCATCGGTGGATGAGACAAATGTGAGCAGTAGTCTCGGAAGTAATTATAACTGGGGTTATGATCCAAAGAACTATAATGTACCGGAAGGTTCCTATTCCAGTAATCCATACGACGGAAATGTCCGCATACGGGAAATGAAAGAAATGATTCAGGCATTGCATGACGCGGGCATTAAGGTTATCATGGATGTGGTTTATAACCATACCTATGATACGGCGGATTCTAATTTTAATAAGATCATGCCGGACTATTATTATAAGATAAATTCTGATCTGAGCTATAATAATCAATCAGGGTGCGGCAATGCTACCAGAAGTGAAAGTGCAATGTTTCGTAAGTTTATGATTGATTCGGTTTCCTATTGGGCAGAAGAATATAATCTGGATGGTTTCAGATTTGACCTGATGGGTATACATGATGTGAATACGATGAATCAGATCCGCAGTACGTTAGACAATAAATTTGGTAAAGATACGATTGTTCTCTATGGAGAGGGCTGGACAGGTGACGGCAATTATGATTCAAACAGTGCACATAAGGCAAATGAAGCAAACTTAGATAAGGGAATCGGATATTTTAATGACCAGATAAGGGATGCACTGAAGGGCGAGCATAAGTTTGATGGAACAATAGGACTGGTGCAGACAAATTATTTTAGCGGTGGTTATCTTGAACCGGGGGAGAAGTGGCCAAACAATGTATTTGGCGGAATTATGGGTTCGGTAGGTAAAACGCCTGGACAATGGGGAATGTGGAGACCGTTCTGGTCAAAATCTTCTAACTGCTGCTTAAGCTATGTGTCTGCACATGATAACCTGACACTCTGGGATAAGCTGGCGGAGGGATTTGGAAGGAATTTTTCATCTACAGATGACAAAATGAAGAGAATGAATAAAATGGCAGGAAGTGTAGTTCTCGTTTCTAAAGGCGGAGTGTTCATGCAGGCAGGAGAAGAGTTTGCAAGAACAAAAAATGGAGATGATAACAGCTATGCTTCATCAGATTCAGTCAATAAAATTGACTGGAACAGGGTAAGTACATATTCGGATATTCAAAAATATTATAAGGGAATGATCAGTATCCGTAAGGCATTCTCAGGTTTCCGATCTATTACAGAAAGAAGTAGTGATAACTGGAATCCGACAAATAATAATTTGACATGGATTAGCAAAGATGAAAAAGGACTGATCGGATTTTACGAAACAAATAATGTGTCTGGTGAGTGGGACCGGATAGCGGTACTGATTAATAATGCAGCAACAGATACAACGGTAAATCTTACCGGCTCCAATAACTGGGTTATTATAGCAGACGGGACGACAGCAGGTCTGAAGCAACTAAGAGAATCTGGTTCTAATGTGACAGTTCCGGGTAAATCCGTTATGGTGGCAGTACCCAAAGGTACATTTGATCAGAACCAGATTTCGGAAAATAGGCCGCCGGTGATTACATGTGATTCCTCTTTTAATATTCCAGCAGGAGAAAGTCTTTCCTTTACAGTCGGAGTTTCTGATCCGGATGGAGATGCGGTGACACTGACTGCAAAAGGAGTGCCAGAGGCAGCTTCCTTTAACACATCGACAGGTGTCTTTTTGTGGGAAACCCCGGTGGCAGGAGAGTATACACTGGAGCTGACTGCAACTGACAAAAAAGATATCACTACAAAGATTGTGAATATTACGGTTGTAGAAAAAACATCAGCACTAAAGGTTCTGATAAAAGAGATTGAGCAAAAGAATTATCAGAAGAAAGATTTTACTGAAACAGTGTGGAAGCCGTTTGAAAATGCGTTTGGGACTGCGAAGGCAGTGGTAGAAAGAAATGAGACGGATGAAAGTCAGATACAGACAGCGTGGAATGGTTTAAATAAAACACACGAAGGGATAAAGAAAGAAGCTTTGGCGAGAGAAGGGCTGGTAAGTACACTGAATACGGCAGGAACAAGGCTTGCAGATGCAAAACAGGATTTGGAAAATTATGATGCCGAAGCAGTCGATGATCTAGAGACTGTGATTTCAGAAACAACGAATTTTATAAACTCAGTGCATGTGGCCAAGGAATATGACAGTGCGAAAGAGGATTTAGAGGCAGCAATAAGGGCATGTGCTTCCTTAAAAGCGAATCCTGTGATTCGTGTCAAGGCAGACGGTTGGAGAAGTCCCGCAGTTTATGTATGGAAAGGTGAGGGAGAGAATCCAACAAAATTTGCTGGTGAGTGGCCGGGAACAAACCTGACCACAAAGGATGCAGAAGGCTGGTACGTGTATGAACTGCCGGAGGGAACAACAGGATATTCTTTGATCGTCAATGACGGAGTTCAGGGTACAGGTACACAGACAGATGATATTACTAATATTACCGGTAGTGTAGATATTACAGTAACTTCTTTTACAGGAAGTACCTGTACATTTAATAAGCAGGAACATGAAGTGGGAAGCGGAAGGGTAGAGATTGATAAAAACGTATTGGGATCACAGATTACCAGGGCAGAACAGGTCATAAGAGATAACCCTAATAGTGCAGGGTTGCCAGTACTTCAAAGCAGTCTGGAGAACGCAAAGTCTGTTTGGAAAGATACATCGGCAACGCAGGTAAAGATTAACCAGTCCGTAAGGGGGTTAAAAAAATCCATTCGTGTAGTGGAGGAGAATGAACCGGCTCCGGGAATCGATATTAAAATTGTCTTTGCTGATGAATCGGCAGAGTATGTTTATAACGGTAATCAGAAAAAACCGGATATTAGTGTAAAAGATGGCACTAGGAGTTTAACACAGGGAATCGATTATCAGGTAGGTTATCGGAACAATGTCAATGCCGGTGATAAGAATTCCCAGACAGCACCAACTGCTCTGGTTACGGGAATCGGCAGTTATGCCGGTAAGTTTACGGAAAGCCTGACCTTTACGATTCAGCCAAAGGCATTGACAAACAGCAACGTAACTATAACCGGAACCTATACCTATATCGGAAATGAGATTATTCCAACTGTCAGGGTAGCAGATGGAGAAAAGACGCTGGTGAAGGATAAGGATTATGGAATCACATACGGTAACAATAAGAATGCAGGAACGGCTACGGTGAATGTGACCGGAATTGCCAATTATACCGGAGCTGTGCAAAAAGATTTTACCATAGAAAAGGCAGAGATACCTGCCGGTGCACCGGAAACAGAGATGGCGGTAGCAGCCGGACCGCTGAATGGGGTAAATTTGAATTCCGGCTGGGAGCTGTCTGTTTCCGACCGGGATAGAGAGATCGGAAATCGGGAGACGATAGAAGTAACAGTTGTCTATAACGGAGCAGACAAGGATAATTATAATACGACTACGGTGACGGTGAAGGTTACCGGAATTGACTGCAAGCATGAAGATGTTTCAAAGCATCAGATTGTAAATGCGAAAGACCCAACCTGTACCGAGGATGGCTATAGTGGGGATACGATCTGCATCAATTGCCGGATGAAAATTGCAACTGGAAAAACCCTGACGGCACTCGGAGGACACACAGGAGGAACAGCAACCTGTATTTCAAAGGCGGTCTGTGAAAGATGTAGAGAAGAATATGGAAGCCTTAACTTTGAGAACCATGCCCATACAGTTATGGAAGGGA
>CAJUBR010000119.1 GCA_910584695.1 uncultured Lachnospiraceae bacterium | reverse complement strand
TCAGCTTTAGCCGTTCCTCACGAATACGCTTTCCTAATGCCTGTTGCTCCATGCGTTTTCCCTCCAATGCAAATAGTATATGTAAATGATACTAATTGCTTATGTCTTAGATAATCCGCACGTTGCGTTATTTGTATATGCTGTCAGTTGCTTTTTGTTGTGCTATATGCTAAGATGGTGCTTAGTAGGAGGCATGGCATTATGAAAGTGATACTGAGCAGAAAAGGCATGGACAGTACATCGGGAGGTATGGCAAGCCCTATTTTGCCAGATGGTACGCTGTTATCTCTCCCAATCCCAGATAACACGGTAGGAACGGCATACAAGGATTTATGTTACAAAGGGCAGAGTTTAGAGGAAATCATCAGTCAGCTATGCCCTAAATTTGATTTTGGCAAAAGCCAGACCTGTCATCTTGACCCCGACATATATGAGGATATAGAGGGCAGAACGGCAACAGATGAATGGAAACCAGCATTCGGACAACATGGCGTATCTGCCGTACATCTGGATAAATTGGGCGTAGGCGTGGGCGATATATTTTTATTCTACGGAATGTTTCAAAAAACAATGGTTCAACCTAATAAAACACTGTGTTTTGACCGTAACGCTCCTATTGTCCATATCATCTACGGCTATATGAAAGTTGGAGAAGTATTGAGGGAGAAACAGGAAATAAAAAGCCGCTATTTCTGGCACCCTCACAGTATAAATTGTAACCGTCCGAATAACCGCTTATATTTGCCCGATACATACAGCACATTCCAGTATGACGATTCACTGATACTTACAAAGAGAGGGCAGGACAATCGGCGGCTATGGGCTTTGCCTGCGTTCTTTGGTGAGGACGGTATATCCATTTCATGGCAAGGCGATAACCGCCCTATACTAAAGGACGGTTATGCAGAATTAAATTCTGCTTGCAGAGGACAGGAATTTGTTGTAACCGCTTCTACTCCCAAACAAGAACGGAATTTATGTGACTGGGTGGACAGATTGATACAGAACCGTTAGACATGAACACTATGTACGGATTCATTCTAAAAAGCATTTATTGACAAAGAAATGAGGGATAATGACATGGAGAGATTCGTTGAACCAAAAGAAAGATTGCCTTTCACCCAGAAATCGGCTAAAGAATTAGCCCTTGAAATGAATAAGGCTCTGGAATATGTAACGGAAATGACCGAGGAAGAATTGCTTGAAGATGATGCCGAGGGTGGGTATTTTGACGATTTAGCGTATTATGAGGAAGATGATTAAATCGGGGGATAGCTATGGAAATAACGATTGAACAGGTAAAAGAATTTGCGTGGCAACAGTTGGACGCTATGTGGCATGACAATTCTGGAACGGCTACGATTAGCATGGTGAGATTTGATTACAAAGGTTATTGTATCGTCAATCCGTGGATGGACGAAAAGACGGAGAAAGCCGTAGACCCTTATCGGTATTATGGGAAACAGAGAACGGAGCGGTTTGTCAAAGAAGTTATTAGAACCATTCAGCATAACAGGGAAATTGCAAAACAACACAGGAGATAAGAGAATGAAACATAGATTTATTGCTGTAGCCTTATTTATTACAACGCTTCTCTCAGGTTGTGGGAATACTCAGACAACAGAGGTAACGACACCCATAGAGGAAAATGTTTCCAGTTCTATAAATAAGGTAGACCCAGACACAGCTACATCTTTAGCTGTATCCTATTATGAAACCGTTTACGGCGGTAAGGGTATAGAATTTACTTATTTGGAGCCAACCGTGGAAAAGCTATCTAAAAACGAGTATCGTATCAGTTTTTATGTGGACGCATATTGTGCCTTGCCTGCTTCACCTAAGAATAATGAGACAAGATATGTAGAGTGTGTCGCTACTACAGAAAACATTATGTTGGGTTGGACTTATGAATCAAGTATGTATTTATTTGAGGATTTAACAGGCAGACCTGTAATTTATAAAACTCAAATCAATTGGGACGGTACTTATATCAGTGATGTTGAAACACAGGAAGAACAACCAAAACCTACACAAGAGCCAGAATTGCCTAATGAAACAGCTATAGAGGAACAGGCTGATGATTTCTATAGGGACGGTGAATATACCACCTATGGCAGATACCAATGTTTTGAAACAGACACATTTGTAAATGTAGAAACGCAGAATGGTTCACTGGTACTGTACTTTGAGCCAGAAGCAGAAACCTTTGTCCTTGACAGAAACGGAGCAGACACAGGCTGGGAGTTTATCAACTGGGAATTTGAGGACAGAGTATATACATCTGCCATTATTCAAGATAATGAACTAATCATCACTTCTACAGAATCTTGGAGATATGACGGCACTTACATTCAACTGCCCGATATAGGTACTGACGGAGAGGGGGAATGAAAATGGCTATTCATCTGGAATCGGTCAATCATTTTAATTATATGGACGGAAACGGACGGATTTTCTGTAAGCGACAGGATAAAGTGCGGAAAGTAGCTCCAGAATATAAAGGTTGTAATGACTGCCCTTATCTTTTCGGCTCTTTACAGGGAATGGGCGTAGAATGTATGTGGGAGGATATAGTACCGCCCCCTGCTCCCTGTGGATATTATGTACATGACCCCAAAGAAGAGTTTGCACGGGTATCCAGTTTGATTGACGAGGGGATTTTGAAAAAGAGATAATATAATAGCCCTAGAAACTGTAATGGCTTCTAGGGCTATGCTTTATTTACAGAATTTCTGATTTGGCAATATCAAAATTTACAAGAGCATTGGAAACACGAATATACCGCTTGTCAAAGTCTTCAATCATGTAGAACTCCTTTGATGAATCATTCATATAAGGTTTCAGCACTCCCAACTGGAACAATTCTGAATAATATGCAAGCTCACTTGGTGGGAATAAGAAAGTTCCAACAGGAGGAAGAGATTCTACGGGAGGTTTAAAAATCTGCATGTAAAAATATTCACAGTCCAGTAAATAATCCGTATCCTCTACATAACCAATTCTAACGCCGTCACATTTTCTTCTGATTTCACAGAACAAGCTTACATTCTGTTCAGGGCTTGAAAGCAGAGATAGATATTTACATTTTTTGAGTGTAGACCTGACTGCACCCAGAAATTGTTGCGCCTTCTGCCCCTGAGCCGCTTGTTTCTTTAAGATATCCGATATACATTTAGCTTCCAGCAATAAGTTGCCCCCTTCACGGTATCCTTCAAAAATCACTTCCGCACCCGTGTTTACATCCATACATGAGCCGCTAAACTTAATCTTATTTTCAACCTTTTCTTGACACATAAATTGCCCTCCTTTTGATTTTTCGTTTGTCTTGATTCAGCCACTCAAAAAACTTGTCTTTTGGCACAACCATACGTTTGTTGAGATAAATCGTAGGGAAATCACTGGAATTCATAAGTTCATATGTTTTCCCTTTAGAAATCCCCAAAACCGACTGAACGTGCTTTGCCTGCATAATGATTGGTAAATCTTCTTCGGAACAGTAGTTCATCACATCGTTCTCCTCTCTTTATTATTTCCTATTCTTGTCTGAATCGTGTTTCTGTTGACAGTATAACACATGAGCCGCTACCTGTCAATGGACTTTTTATTTTTTCTTAATCAGGAAATAATCTTTAGACTATTTACTTTTTGAATAAAAAGGAGTATAATAGCAATATCATCGGAAAGGAGATACAAATAACATGGGAAAAACTTCTAAAGAAGATTTAGCAAGCATAGTAGGACAACGGTTAAAAGAACTCCGCAAGGCAAAAACAGATTTAGGGCAAAAAGATGTTGCTGACGAAATCGGTATTACCAAACAGGCTTTAAGCAGTTACGAAAGCGGCAGGCATCTTCCCGACCAGACTATCCTCATTGACCTTGCAAAATATTACGGATGCACCGCTGATTACCTTTACGGACTGACAGAAAAAATGAATCCATCATCTACGGACTATTCCAAGCGAGATAGCGTAAATCGCTTACTTCATTCTTTGGATATGGTTGCAGAAGATGAAGGAGACTTTTTAGCTGATTCCATAGCAAATACCATAAATTCATTGTCTCTTAACAACGGAAATCCCCAACGGCGAAATCTTATTGAGTGCATGGGACAGTTGTTCTATTCATTTGCAGAATATATTGAAATGTCAACGTCATATGGAAAGTATTTATCTGAAAAAGTGAGCACAAATGGTTTAACCGCAGATGATATAGCTGTGAAACTGGCGCACATCAGCGGCTTTGATGATATATACAGTATAATAGATGACATTAGACGGGCTGGTATTTCATCTGTTCTTACCTTTTCTGTAAATGCTAAAAAAGCCTTGCGTATCAGGGCAGGACAACGTACAGGCTCTAAAAAATCATTAAAGATGACAGAATTTGAGGAACAGTTTAAAGAAATGCTTGATAAGGAGGATTGATTCATATGGCAAAACGGGGACAAAATGAAGGCTCTATCCGCAAACGCAAAGATGGCACATGGGAAGCCCGTGTAACGATTGGCATTTCAGCGGACGGAAAGCAACAGCGTAAATCCCTGTATGGAAAGACCCGACAGGAAGTATCCGCCAAAATGACCGACTTGCTGAATAATCTGCAAAAAGGCATTATCACCAATCCTACAGAAATGACCCTTGCCGAATGGCTTGACTATTATATGTCCGAATACAAAAAGCGGTATGTAAAGCCTACTACCTATATCAATTATACGGTAAAGGTAAAAAACCACATCAAACCAGCTATCGGTCACTATAAGCTAAAGGCACTCCGACAGGACATCATTCAGAAATTTGTCAACAGCCTGTCCGATAAGGGGTTAGCGCCATCTACGGTAATAGATGTTTACAAGCTGTTAAGCAACGCCTTAGAAACGGCGGTAGATGACGGCTTGATTGTCCGTAACACCGCTAACAGGGTAAAACTTCCCAAAACAACAAAGCCGCAAATCAATGTTTTAACACAGGAACAGCAAAACGCATTTGTGGAACAGGCGAAAGTGACCTATATGGGAGTTGTCTATATTTTCGACCTCTGCACAGGTATGCGGCTTGGGGAATTATTAGGGCTGAAATGGCAGGACATAGACTTTGAGCAGAACCAGTTGCACATCAGGAGAATCCTCCGCAAGGTGAAAGACCCTGACAATGCAGACGAACATTGGCACTTAGAATTTGGCACACCGAAAACCCTGTCCAGTGAGCGAACAATCCCTCTCAATGATACGGCTATCAAAGTACTTGCTGATGTCTGGGAGCAACAGGAGAAAAATAAGGAAAAAGCCAGTAGCGCATACGAGGACAATGACCTTGTTTTCTGTACCCAGTTAGGCAGACCTCTTGACCCGAACAATATACGGCGCACCTGTTATTCTATCTGTGAGAAAATCGGTGTCAGTGACATCCACCCTCATTGCCTGCGTCATACTTTCACGACCAGAGGGGCAGAAAATAATGTGGACGTGCGTGTTATGCAGAAATTCTTAGGTCATGCGACCATAAAGGAAACAGCCGATACCTATACGCACGTATTGGACGATTTGAAACAGGATGAAATCCGAAAACTGGATAGCGCAGTAAACTATTGAGCAAAAATATCGGGTAGGGGTAAGGTAGGGGTTAAACGCCAAAAGGAGCTACCGCCCGCAAGCGGTAACTCCCAGAGTTTACAACATTTTCCCGACAGGAAATTGTATCAGACGTTAAATCGAAACAGGATCACGTCGCCGTCTTTTACCACATAGTCCTTGCCTTCCATTCCCA
>CAJUBR010000118.1 GCA_910584695.1 uncultured Lachnospiraceae bacterium | reverse complement strand
GGGCTCTGCACCCGATTGAAGATGCGTATTTCCATCAGTCCCATCTCAAGGGAAAGCAGGATTATGGACATCAGGCCGTGGCTGTCATGCTCTCCTGCAACGGCATTGATAATGCGGTGGTACTGATCAGCTACCCCAAAGATGCATTCCATGTTCCGAAAGCCCTACGGGCTTTTATCAGCATGGATGTATCTTTAAGCACTCAGGACATTCTGGATAAATATGTGGAACGGTGGCCGATGGAGATATTCTTCCGTCAGTCCAAAAACAAACTGGCATTTGACAAATACCAGATCCGTTTCTCGAAAGGAATCCTGCACAATGAATCAGTATCGTTTTCCGTTCTTTCGCCCGTTCAAAAAATTTCTGCAATGTATAGGTCTTTGTAATATCGCCCAGCTCATAGTCTACTCCTTCAGACAGATGTGCTTTATCCCCCGGCAGCCTTAACCCAACTACTACTTCCTTTCCCTGACTTTTCAGCTTTTCCACAATAAAGTGTCCTAAAAAGCCGCTTGAACCTGTAACTAAATATAATTCTTCCATAGACTATCCTCATTCATCTGCCGCAGGCAGCGCAGCCTCCCGCCTTGCGCTCCTTTGTTTCCTGCCAGAGCCGGTCCGCCACGGGAACCCACTTCTCTGCTGTTTCCACGCATTTATCGGAAAATTCCTTTGCGCTCTCCAGATTCTGATAGTCTGTACTCTTTGCTCCTGCTTTCTCCACAACCTCCTTCAATCTTCCGGGATTATCCAGCACAGGGCATGGACGTAACATATTTTCATTCCACGGCTGATTATTAAACAGAGGTGAACGGTATGCTTCCAGCAGCGTCTTTTCACGGATGTTAGAATCCGAATAATAAATAAACGCACACGGTTCAATGTCTCCGTTAATCTTTGTCTCCTGGGCAGCCTTTACATGGAGCTTTGTTTTCTCTTTGGTATGAATCACCCTCGGCTTGTCATCCACCTTCTTAATGTTCAATTTTCTCACCTGCCTTAAAAATAAGCACAAAAATAGCACCTAAACCAAATGGCTCAGATGCTGTGATTACTTAATTATTCTGATTTTTGCTCTGATTTCCTTTTCCTGTCCTCGTACATATCACGAATCCAGTCTTTTACCGGAGCTTTCCACATTTCCTTCTTGTTTGGGATATTCTTTATCAGGCTTTTCGGGTTCAGCCCCATTTCTTTTGCCATACGAATTTCTTCCTCTCCCAGTCGGCACTTCTTTTTTGCCTCATCCCAAAGCTCCTGCTTATATGCCATCTGTCCGCTCCCTCCACAGACTGATAAAATCCTTTACTAATGCTTCGTCACGCTTGTTACGGCATTTTTTTATGATCTGCTCACTGTCTGAAAGCATATCCAGCGTGTGGTATTCGCCGAATTTCTGATTTAAACGAAAAATAGCTTTTATAAGTTTTTCATTTACTGGAACAGACGCAGAAACAAGCATTTTTTCAATACCCATAAGTTCCCTCTTCTCCGCCTCCATGCTCTGATAAATTACCTCTGACCGTTTCGTTATTTTATCCTCTCGGACAATTTTACTGATTTCATAGTGCTGTGTGAGGTTTCTGTAATGCAAATCGTAATCCTCATTTTTCTTATAAGCAACCATAAAAGAATTACAATGATATACCTGTAATTTTTTATGCTCTGCCTTTACCACGCCTAATTGTAAAACCATCTCTTCCAAATGATTTACGAGAAGATAATCTGTTTTTAATTCCGAATCAGGCTTTGCAGCAACATCGTATAAATACAAAACCGAATAAGTGGACAGCATATCTTCAATCCTATGCAGATTGTCAATCTTTCCATTTACCATTGCAAGCATAGAAGCCTGTTTATCTGCGCCCCGATAGTATTTCCTTATCAGTTTTTCAAGGGAATCATATTTCAGACGCCCTTTCTTAATCATATAGGCACCCCTGTCTCCAGTAAACATATCCGGTTTCCCAATGTACTGCATCCCCATCAGGTGCGGTATCATATTTTCTGAATTTGTCACATGGATAATCTTTTTGGGTATATGAATATAATAATCATTGCTGCACAATATCCGTTTTGTATCTAAAAAGACTTCCAACAGTTTTTGATTTGCCATCCGCCATTTCCTCTCCGGTTCTTTATGCTTCCTGTTTCCGTATGAAAGAAAAATGCCTGAGCAATTAAGCCCAGGCTAATCTTTTCTTATAATGAATTGCAATTCTGGGAGCAGATCCTATGTTACTCCATAGGCAGAGAGCTTCTTTGTATTTCTATTGCCCGCAAAGTCGGGACGGGTAGCTCCTCTCTATCGCCGCAAAAGCACTTAAGCTTTTCATTACCTATAATTTAGCAGGAAAATCACGCTTTGTCAACTGGCATTTTTACTTTTTTCTAAGGCAATCTTCTCATGGATATTCGTGTTATAGAGGTTGTAAAGGTCTGTTCCCTTTTCAATCTGGTTGTCAAAAGGAATTACCACATTTCCGCACTTCATAAGTCCCATACCGCTCTGCGTGTTGGTAACAAAGCGAAGCTGTGCCTCCGATACCCCGATGACCTCCGCCATTTTTGAGCTATCTGTGTTCGCCTGCTTTAACAGTGCCACAAACGCCACGCCTGCAATCCCCTTTCCGGTGTCGGCATCAGTTTTTTCAATGATAATCTTACCATTTACCAACTCGTCCTTCATGACAACCTTCTGAAGCTCCTTCGTGTTCTCCACGGTAAACTTCACTTCATTTGCAATCTTGTAACCATAAGGGGCTGTTTCCTCACGGAGCGTATATTCGCCTACCGGAATACGGGTAATGACATGTGGTGTTCCGTCTGATTTCCAAGTCTCAACCACATTTCCGTCCTTATCAATAATGGAGAGTGTGGCGTCCTTTAACTCATGCTCCCCGGTAATGTCCGTTTTGGAAATTTCCAGCTTTGTCGGGTAGTTGGAAAACTCTGCCAAAAAGTCGATAACCTTCACATCGTCTCCCTGATAGGAAGCGTCCAATTTAAAGACCTCCTCATTCAGCACATACCCCTTCGGTGCTTTTATCTCTTTCACATAATACTGACCAAGCGGCAGGTCGCTTACAAAAACGCACGTTCCATCCGTTCCGGTAGCTGCTTTTTCCACAAGGGTATCCTTTGCCACTGCAATCTTGCCCTCTGCATTTACAATGTCCTCTGCCGCATACAGCTTTTCAAATCTCTTTCCAGCTTTGCCTACGCTATGATTACATCAAGCGGCTTTGGCGATTTCTGTATTCTGACGTTAATTCCCATCGAAACCACCCGCCTCTCTCCATCTGCCGCCCCTCCGTTTCTGCTCCGCTTTATTTCGCTGTTCTTCCTCTATCTGTCTGACATACTCCTGAATATCTATCAGGTCCTCCAGATTGTAGATTTTAGAACACATTGCTCTGTCAACATTTTCCTGGGTACACTCACCATGCTCCGTAAGCGCTGCTATAACTTTCTGCCTGATTTCTTCCTGTACGGAATCAGGCATGGCAGCTATATAATAAGGCGGCAGATAGGAAACCTCTGTTTTAACCTCTTTCTCATACTCATAACTTTTCTCAAAGTCACGGATAAATCTTTCCTTTACCAAGACTGCTTTTGTCTTACTTTCCTCACTGGCTAACTCCACCATCTCGTCCAAGAACTTAATTAACTCTCGCTTTGTCATTGCCATTTCCACATCCTCCTTTTCCGGGCAAAAAAATAGGACTAAGTCAGCAATCCAAAGAACAGCAAAGACTGTTACCAATACTTTGATTGAAAGCTAATTTAGTCCTATCTAAATTACAATATTCAGTTTTTCTGGCATAAAATGCCGGTTGCCATAATCAAATATACAGTGTGTTAAATAACTGCAAGTTTTGTTTTCTGAATTATAAAATGAGCTCATTCTCTGAAACCTGAAGCGCCAAGCTTAAACTGCTGTTTATCTTCTCATTCTGCTCTGCCATACATTCTCCAAGCAAAAGTTATTTTTTAATATGTATTCCTGATTTTCTCATCCTACTACAACAACAAAACTGCGGCCTTTTTTCCGTATAAAGACCACCCGCATAACAATCCCCATACCCAGCAACCTTGCAAGCTCATCCCTCGACATGTTGATAGACTCGATAAAATACAATAAATTCTTAAAATGAAATTGTTTTGAACTGCTGGCAGATATTTTCTAAAAGTGTTTATATTCATGCTGTAAGATGTTATACTAGTTTTATACCAATTTCATTGCAGGAAGGGAACGGCTTTTGAAAAAGGAAAATAGAACAGCTTTTTCATCATAGACATTCTTGAGATGTTTGGTGAGAAAATATATAAATTCGGGGGATTTTTTGGTTATGTTTTTCTTCAAGTTTGGGACATAATTCGCTGAACTTTTGGACATTGGAACAATACAGTACCTTTATCCAGTATGTACGCGACATCAGGATACACACTGCCTTCCAAGTGCTTTTTTATTCGGGCATGCGCTGTGGAGAAATGCTGGCACTCACGCTGGCTGATTTTGACTTCAAAGTAAATACCATCAATGTCAGCAAGACACTGTACAGGAACCGCACAGGCGCACCAAATCATCTTACTCTCAGTCAATTAACCATACTGAAAGTAAGAAGAACTTTTACTCATAAAATCTCATTAATGTAATTGTTTAACATACAATCGGTCTATTCCGTTACCATAATTCACAATATCCTTCAGATAATAATAACCATACTTTTCATACAATCCTACATGTTCTGATGGAATATATGTCCTGTCAAAACCGCATTCCTTTGCATATGTGTTTGCAAAACCAATGAGCCTTTCACTAAGTCGATATCCTCGGTATTTTTCTGCTACAAAGACACTGGATACCCATGGATAGATTTCAGGCAAGGGATAATAGTCTGTCTTCATGATAGAAACCATACCTGCTATCTCTCCATCTACCATTGCCACAAATGGTGTTTCCCAATCCGTATATTCCCATGTATGTAGTATATGCAAAAGATGCTCCTTCACATCCTCCCAAGAGAACTGCTCTACAAAACGAATCAGTTTCTCAGCAAGTTCGGTATTCTTGTCCACCTTTTTCAGAACCAAATCTGCTTCTGGAAACTCTTTCTTCCCAAGTCCAAAATGCTTTTCCACTTGAGCCACTGTATCCTCCACGGTACTTTCTAGTGTTCTTTCTAACCAGAAAAAGTCACTGTTTTTTATATCTTTGTAACTCTTCTCATTCAGACTTTGTAAAGTTGCGCTGCATGTTGCCTTTGCCTTTTCCACATCAGATGCACTATGAATAAAATTACTAAATCCCTGATGGTCTGGACGATTACAATACTCATCCACTAAATTTGAGGGCTCTTTAATTAAAAAAGCCACTCTGGATGGCTCCGTAATCATTTGTGCCTGTTCCATCATCAAATGACAGTCACACACTACCTTTTGATTTTGCGAAAGGCAAATCAAATCCATTAATACAAAATCCAATTGCTCCCTTGTGTTACTAATCAACCATTGCTTGTATTCTTCAACTGTTCGTCCGAAAAACTCGTCCGCATCTTTGAAAGTTTTGTTCATGGATGGTTGATAAGCAGGGGTAGAAAGTTTCTGATGCTTTTCAAACGCCTCATCAATATCATACACTGATAAATCATGTCGCTTAGCAAGCTCTCTGGAAATGGTTGTTTTTCCAGCACAAGGGGTTCCTGTTACAAAATATACATTCTTTAAATATTCTTTTATTACATTGTCTTGAAATATCATTACATAATCTCCTTTATTAAGTAGTCTTCAATAATTTGCCCGTACATAAAACTATTTAACAAAGTTTCATGTACTTAGATATTTCTTAATCTTAAACACTCTGACATATTGTTCACCTCCAACTTCAAATTTCACTTCCTAATTGTACCACGCACACTTCTTATATTCCACTTATATTTTTCTGAAAATATTGTAAAAGGCGGACTGCCATTACATAGCAATCCACCCATAAAATCACCATACTTCCAGACTATCCTCCGCATCCACCCATGCCTGCATCTCATTGTCTAAAGCCAACCGAGCATACTCCATAGGGTTGTCGTGGTTATATCAATACTATTGCTGTACTGGTTATATGTAGCATATATAAGTTTCATACCTTTTCGTCCTTTCGTTTTTATTACAGATAAGCCGGTTGTATTGATTAATAACTCAACTTTCCCAGCATAAGTCACGGAACAATGCCTGAATAAATAAAG
>CAJUBR010000117.1 GCA_910584695.1 uncultured Lachnospiraceae bacterium | reverse complement strand
ATGGTGTACCGTTTCGGGATGCACATGGGATCGTAGGGCAGCTCGTATTATACTGTATTGAGAAAAATATAGCGTTAGAGGATATGACCTTAGAAGAATATAAAAGAATTTCTCCGGTATTTGAAGAGGACATTTATAATGCGATTAGTCTGGAAACCTGTGTAGAAAAAAGAGAGACGATGGGGGCACCGGGGAAAAAGGCAATGGAACAGGTGATTACACTGAATGAAGAATATCTGGGAAGCCTGAAATGATGATAAAAGGTATATAATCATGTAGCAGAGTCAAGGTTACAGCGAAGAGAGGAAAGAGGCGGTTGTGTATGAATAATACGGATAAAGCAAAATTTGATGCGGCAAAAAGGATGTTAAAAGGAAAGATTGATGTCGAAGAGGTTTCCATGCTGATCGGGATTCCGGTAGAGCAGTTGAAACCTCTGCAGGAAGAAATAGAGGAAGAAGTCCGTAAGGTATATGGGAACACAGATGCCTATGATTTTGATATGAACCGGGTTTTATATGATGATTTTAATGATACCGGTATGGATTTTGATCTGCCAGAGGAAGAAGAAGTATAATAGTTCAAATTTCTTAAGAAGAAAATGAAGGAGAATATATGGATACAAAAGCCAGAATCTTACAATTAAAGAAAGAAAAAAATGCAGCGGTTTTAGCACACTATTATGTGCCGGATGAGGTACAAGAGATTGCAGATTATATCGGTGATTCCTTCTATCTAAGCAAAGTGGCGACTGAGATACCGGCAAAGGTCATTGTTTTTTGCGGAGTATCCTTTATGGGTGAAAGTGCTAAGATTTTAAACCCGGATAAGGTGGTTTTAATGCCGGATGAGACAGCGGATTGTCCAATGGCACATATGGCGGATGAAAAAAAGATTAAGCTGGTACGTTCGCAGTATGAGGATGTGGCGGTTGTATGTTATATTAATTCGACTGCAGAACTTAAAGTACATGCAGATGTCTGTGTGACCTCGGCAAATGCAGTAAAGATTGTGAAAGCATTGCCGAATAAGGAGATTTATTTTATTCCGGATGGGAATCTTGGAAGATACGTTGCCAGTCAGGTTCCGGAGAAAAAGTTTATTTTTAATGACGGTTTTTGTCCAATCCATCACAAATTAACGGTACAAGCAGTGAAGGATGCAAAGGAAAAGTATCCGGAGGCGGAGTTTTTGGTTCATCCGGAATGCCAGACAGATATTTTGGAACTGGCAGATTACATAGGTTCTACCAGTGGAATTATTGACTATGCAACTGCTTCGGAGCGGAAAGAATTTATTATTGGTACGGAAAAAGGGGTTCTTTATGAGTTAAAGAAAAAAAATCCCGACAAGATGTTTTATCCGGTTCATGACAAAATGATTTGTGAAGATATGAAAAAGGTTACAATAGATAAGGTATTAAAGACTTTGGAAAATATGGATCATAAAGTTTCGGTAACGGATGAGGTAAGAAGGAAAGCAAATCATTCATTAAACCGTATGCTTGAATTAGGGAGCCGATAGAGGAAACGTTTTATACGTTGTGAGGATTTATGATGAAAAATGGTTTTGATATTACGATTGTGGGAACAGGTGTGGCAGGATTATTTGCAGCTTTGCATCTTCCTAGGGAAAAGCGAATTGCGATAATTACGAAAGCCGGTTTAGAGGACAGTGATTCTTTTCTGGCTCAGGGCGGTATTTGCGTGTTAAAAAGTGAGGACGATTACGATTCTTATTATGAGGATACCATGCGGGCCGGGCACTATGAGAACAGCAGGGAATCGGTAGATATTATGATTCGGTCTTCACAGGATATCATAAGGGAACTGATTGATCTGGGAGTAGAGTTTGAGAGGGAGCATGGGGAATTCTGCTTTACGAGAGAGGGAGCACATTCCGTATCCCGGATTCTCCATCACGAGGATCTGACCGGTAAGGAAATTACGTCAAAGCTCTTGATGCAGGTAGAAAAATTGGATCATGTTACTATTTTTACCCATACGGCCATGGTAGATATTTTAGAAGAAAATAATACCTGTTACGGAATTGCGGTGGAGATGGAAGACGGAACCATAGAACCGATCTTTAGTGATTATACAATCTGGGCATGCGGCGGCATTGGCGGATTGTATGAACATTCTACAAATTTCCGGCATTTAACAGGGGATGCTCTGGCAATTTCTTTAAACCATGCAATCGAACTGCAAAATATAGATTACGTACAGATTCATCCGACGACATTATATTCGGAAAAACCCGGCAGAAGGTTTCTGATTTCGGAGTCAGTACGGGGAGAGGGGGCAGTTTTATACAATAAGGACCATGAGCGGTTTGTAGATGAGCTGCTGCCAAGGGATTTGCTGACGCAAGCTATTTATAAACAGATGAAAAAAGATAAGACAGATTATGTGCTGCTTTCTTTGGAAAAAATGCCGGCAGATGATATTATAAAACGTTTTCCGAATATTTATAGGCATTGTATGGAGGAGGGTTATGACATAACAAAGGAATGTATTCCGGTTGTTCCTGCCCAGCATTATTTTATGGGAGGGGTAAAAGTAGATTTAAACGGAAAAACCTCCATGGACAGGCTGTATGCGGTTGGGGAAACAGCATGTAACGGTGTGCACGGTGCGAACCGTCTGGCAAGTAATTCCCTTTTGGAGAGTCTAGTATGGGCGAAGCGTGCTGCTGTGGAGATCGGAGGAGGATATGTGCCGGTTAACAGGCAGTGGTGTGAAGAATACTTTGCGGGTCTGCAGACAAAGTCTCATATGAAAATTCAGCCTTATGAGGCAAATAAGGAAGCCTGCCATGACAGTGTCAGAAGAAAGATAGAAGAAGCCCGTTTTGCTAGAAAGAAAAAACAAATACAGGGAGAGGAAAAACATATATGAGAGAATTAATGAATTTGAATGTAGACCACTTGATTTTACAGGCTTTAAGAGAGGATATTACCAGTGAGGATATTACCACCAATTCGGTTATGCGGGAATATCGGTTAGGGGAAGTGGATTTAATCTGCAAGCAGGATGGTGTACTTGCCGGATTAGATGTATTTAAGCGGGTATTTGAACTGTTAGATGAAAAAACGACCTTTACTATGCAGGCAGAGGATGGGAATGAAATAAAGAATGGACAGTGCTTAGGTAAGATTACAGGTGATATTCGTGTCTTATTGGAGGGAGAGCGTACAGCACTTAATTATCTGCAAAGAATGAGTGGAATTGCCACTTATACCCGTTCGATTGCAGTCTTATTGGAAGGAAGCAGGACAAAACTTTTAGATACAAGAAAAACAACTCCTAATATGCGTGTGTTTGAAAAATATGCGGTAAAGGTGGGTGGGGGATATAACCACCGTTTCAATTTGTCAGATGGTATTTTATTAAAGGATAACCATATCGGGGCAGCGGGAAGCGTTGAGGAGGCTGTTAAGATGGCTAAGGAGTATGCACCCTTCGTCCGTAAGATAGAAGTAGAGGTAGAGAATCTGGATATGGTAAGAGAAGCGTTAGAGGCAGGTGCAGACATTATCATGCTGGATAATATGGATAAAGAGATGATGAAGGAAGCAGTTGCACTTATTGATGGAAGGGCACAGACAGAGTGCTCCGGTAATGTGACAAAAGAAAATGTCGCAAATCTGATTGATATCGGAGTCGATTACATTTCTTCCGGTGCATTGACACATTCTGCACCGATTCTGGATTTATCACTGAAAAATTTACATGCAGTTCTTTAAGCATATGAGAGCAGAAAAATAATATAACAGGGAAAGGGTTCCGGGCGGATACAGAGTATACATATCCGCCCGGAACCTTTTTTGCTTTCTAAGAAAATTATTTGGAGTTAACGTATTTTTAACATAAGAAAGATTCTGGATTTAACAAGACTTTTATAAAATGATACCTGTCGACAGGAAAGAATAGAAAATATGAAAAGGGAAAGAGGAGTGAAAAAACGTTTGAAGAAAAGTGGATTTTACAAACATTTAACAATGCATGGTTTGTAAAGTTTTATTGAATACTGTACAATAAACAAAAAGGCATAGGGTACGCAGCACCAGAGAAGGAGGCAAAATGATATATCTTTTAGAGGATGATACCAGTATTCAGAATTTTGTGTTATATACGTTGAAAAATACGGGATTTGAAGCGGAAGGATTTGAAAGACCCAGTGATTTCTGGAAACAGATGGACAAGAATCTTCCTGACCTGCTGCTGTTAGATATTATGCTGCCGGAAGAGGATGGAATAGAGGTTTTAAAAAAACTTAGAAGTAATATGAGGACAAGAAAACTGCCGATTATTATGCTGACAGCAAAGGGAACGGAGTATGATAAAGTTTTAGGGCTGGATTCCGGGGCGGATGACTATGTGGCAAAGCCTTTTAGTATGATGGAATTGATGTCAAGAATAAAGGCATTATTAAGGAGAAGTGAAACGGAAGCTGAAAAGGCAGATATTTATCAGGTGGGACCGTTGTATGTCAATAGCTCTAAACATATGATAAAGGTAAATGATAAGGAAGTTACAAATCTTACTTATAAAGAATTTGAATTGTTATCTTTGCTGTTAAAAAATCAGGGAACCGTATTTTCAAGAGACCGGATTTTGCAGTCTGTCTGGGGATATGATTTTGATGGGGAAAGCAGGACGGTAGATGTTCATATAAGAACATTAAGGCAGAAGCTAAAAGAAGCAGGAGGATTGATTGAGACTGTGCGGGGGTTTGGTTACAAATTGGGAAAACCTGAAGAAAAATAAGGTGATGATATGATAAAGCGAATATTTAAGAATACTTTTTATGTGTCTATGGTAACGCTCCTAATTGCATATGTTATGATTGTAGGGATATTATATGACTATTTTGAAAAACAGATTCGACTGGAATTAAAAACGGAAGCAGAATATATTGCGTGCGGATTGGATCAGGTTGGAGAGGAATATCTTACAAATTTTGCCGGAAATGATTTTATAAATAAGAATGTGGATACTTCCCGGACACATAAAAACCGTATTACATGGGTGGATAAAAGTGGTAAGGTCTTATATGATTCTAAAGTAGATGCAAACAAGATGGAAAACCACAATGACCGTGATGAAATACAAAGTGCAATGCAAAACGGAGAGGGTTATGTAGTAAGATATTCCCGTACATTAGATGAACAGACGGTTTACTATGCGATTGAGTTAAAAAATGGTTCACTCCTCCGCATTTCCAGTGCTTATAATACGATATTTTCCATTGTGCTTGCAATGCTGCAGCCTACAGCCGTGTTAATATTTCTGATTATTATGGTATCTTATTTTATGTCCAAACGTGTGGCAAAAAATATTGTGGCACCAATCAATAATATGGATCTGCTCTATGGAGAAATGGACGAAGAATATGAGGAACTTGTACCATTGTTAAAGAGAATCCGGAAACAGAATATACTGATTGAGGAGCAGATGGATGATTTGAAAAAGCAGCAGGCGAAATTCAGAACACTTACAGAGTATATGAGAGAAGGTTTTCTGGTTTTGGATAAAAAGGAGAATGTACTGTCTTATAATGTGGCTGCAGTAGAATTATTAGGAGCAGATAAAACGGTGGATTATATAGGGAAGGGTATTATTTATTTTGATCGAAACAAAACCCTTAGGAAAACAGTTCATGAAGCATTAAACGGTTATCGGAGGCAACGGAATCTGGAAGTAGGAGAACGGATTTTTCGTATTTTTGCAAATCCCATTGTAATTGAGGATAAGATAAAAGATGGGACGCAGATGAAACAGACATTTGCAGACGAAAAAGTTCCTAAGGAACAGGTAGAAGGTGTTGTTGTCATTATTTTAGATGAGACAGAAAAAGAAAAAAGAGAGCAGCTTCGCAGGGAATTTACATCAAATGTATCCCATGAGTTGAAAACACCGTTGACCTCTATTTCTGGTGTGGCAGAGATTATGATGAATGGGATTGTAAAGGCAGAGGATATACCGGGCTTTGCTGAAAATATTTATGAAGAAGCAGGGCATTTGCTTGCTTTGATAAATGATATTATTTTCCTGTCAAAAATGGATGAAGAATCTGTTAAAGAGGAAACGGAAAAGCTAAATTTGAGAGAACTGGCAAAACAGGTGAAAGACCGTCTGAAGTTATCCAGAAGGGAAAAAAAGGTATCTATTCATATTGTTGGTGATGATGCGGTGATAGAAGGGATTCCTTCTATGCTGGAAGAGGTTTTCTATAATTTGTGTGATAATGGAATTAAATATAACAAAGAAGGCGGAAGCGTTGTTGTTACCATTCAAAACCGGATAGAAAATG
>CAJUBR010000116.1 GCA_910584695.1 uncultured Lachnospiraceae bacterium | reverse complement strand
CTTGCGATTATTTTATGTGTCGTATTGTTTGCAGAGGTGTCAGTGATTGATTTCTTTAAGGAAATTGTGACGATGCAAAAAGAGGATATCGGGGAAGAGGCGATAGAAGAAGCGGGGAAACCGAAAAAACGCAGTTCTGACAGGATGAAAAGAAAAGAAAAGAAAAAGGACTTTGAAGAGATTGTAAGAGAGGATTATCCGCAGGAACAGGATGAAGTATTTACCCAGAGAAAAAAGGCTTCTGTCTTGGATTCCATATCTGTTTTACCTGCTGAGACGGATAAAGGGATTCTCCCTTCTAAAACGGTAGATAAATTACCTGAAAATGAAGAAGTCCATGAGATTACAATGGATTATGAATTGAATCTTCCGGGAGAACATATGGATGAATTTGCAGTGTCTCAGATATCAAAGGAAGAAGTCAAATTGAATTCCGATAAGAAAAAGAGAAGGAGCAAAGCGAAAAAAACAGTTGTTCCGGCTGTATTACCGGAGCAAAACGAGGATATAAAGGAAAATCCGGTTCCGGCATCCCGGCAAATGGAAAATGCAAAAGCAGAATCGCCTGAGGACATCATGAAGATGGAAAATAAGACGGCAGCAGAAGTCAAAAATGTATCTGCCAAAGTTGTCAGTACCAGTGAATCGGATTATAAATTCCCACCACTGGAACTTTTAAAAAAGAGTAAGAGTCAGACTGCAGCCAGAGAAGATGTGATCAGGCAGAATGCCATAAAGCTTCAGGAGGTGCTAAAGAGTTTCGGTGTAAATGTCACAATGACTAATTATAGCTGTGGTCCGTCTGTAACCCGTTATGAAATGGTACCGGAGCAGGGCGTTAAGGTTAGCAAAATTACAGGACTTGCCGATGATATTATGATGAATCTGGCAGCCCAGAGTATTCGTATCGAGGCACCGATTCCCGGGAAATCAGCGGTGGGTATTGAAATACCAAATGAAAAAAGAAGTGGTGTAGGATTCCGTGAGCTGATTGACACCGAGAAATTCATTAAACATCCGTCTAAGATTGCATTTGCAGTAGGTAAGGATATTGAGGGAAATGTAATTGTAGAAGATATTGCAAAAATGCCGCATATGTTAATCGCAGGGGCAACCGGTTCCGGTAAATCTGTCTGTACGAATACATTGATTATGAGTATTTTGTATAAGGCACACCCGGATGAAGTAAAGCTGATTTTAGTGGACCCGAAGCAGGTGGAGTTAAAGGTATATAATGGGATTCCGCATTTACTGACACCGGTGGTAACCGATCCGAAAAAGGCTGCCGGAGCCCTTAACTGGGCAGTTGCAGAGATGTCACAGCGATATGAGATGTTTTCGGAGTGTAACGTAAGAAATATTCAGGGATATAATGCCAGAGTAAAGGAAGCGATAGAATCCGGTAAGGCAGAGGAAGAAAAGCTTCAAAAAATGCCGCAGATTGTCATTATCGTGGACGAGCTTGCAGATTTGATGATGGTTGCAAAGGCGGAGGTAGAAGAGGCGATTGTACGTCTTGCACAGTTGGCAAGGGCGGCTGGAATTCATCTTGTAATCGCTACGCAAAGACCTTCCGTAGATGTCGTGACCGGTTTGATTAAAGCGAATGTTCCATCTCGTATTGCCCTTTCCGTATCTTCCGGAGTGGATTCCCGGACCATTATCGACAGTGTCGGTGCAGAGAAGCTTTTGGGAAATGGTGATATGTTATTTTATCCTACGATGTATCCGAAACCATTACGTGTACAGGGAGCTTATATTTCTGATGATGAAGTAGTAAATGTTGTAGAGTTTTTAAAAGCACAAAACGGAGAAACAACTTATAGTGAGGAAGTGACGAATCAGATTACCTCCTCTTCTTCAGGTGCTACAGCTGCATCAAAGGGTTCCGCTGACAGTGAAAGGGATGAATATTTTGTTCAAGCAGGGAAGTTCATCATTGATAAAGATAAGGCATCCATTGGCATGCTGCAGCGTATGTTTAAAATAGGGTTTAACCGGGCAGCCAGAATTATGGACCAGTTGTTTGAGGCAGGTGTAGTGGGACCGGAGGAAGGAACAAAGCCAAGACAGGTATTAATGTCAGAGGAACAGTTTGAGGCATATATAGACGAATATTTTTAATATATTTAAACAAAGGACAGAGACGTTAGGAGGTTAATATGAAGACCGATATTCAAATTGCACAGGAAGCAAACATGGTACACATTAAGGAGGTTGCGAAAAAGCTGGGTATTTCCGAGGAAGAGCTGGACCTTTACGGAAAATATAAGGCTAAGCTTTCGGATGAATTAATTAAGAGAATTGAAAATAAAGAAGACGGAAAGCTTGTACTGGTAACTGCAATCAATCCAACTCCAGCAGGAGAGGGAAAGACTACCGTTACAGTAGGTCTTGGTCAGGCATTGGGAAGAATGGGAAAGAAGGCATCCATTGCACTTCGCGAACCGTCTCTCGGACCTTGTTTTGGCATAAAAGGAGGTGCTGCAGGCGGCGGTTATTCCCAGGTTGTGCCAATGGAGGATCTGAACCTTCATTTTACCGGGGATTTTCATGCGATTACATCTGCCAATAATCTGCTAGCGGCAATGTTAGATAACCATATCCAGCAGGGAAATACATTGAATATTGATACAAGACAGATTGTGTGGAAACGTTGTATGGATATGAATGACAGGGCACTCCGAAACATTGTAGTCGGTCTGGGAAGTAAAATGGACGGATATGTAAGAGAGGACCATTTTGTTATTTCCGTAGCTTCTGAGATTATGGCCATTTTATGTCTGGCAAATGATATGGAGGATTTGAAGGTAAGACTTGGCAACATTATCGTTGCTTATTCGGTAGAGGGAAATCCGGTGACGGCAGCAGATTTAAAAGCAGTTGGTGCTATGGCTGCTTTGTTAAAGGATGCTCTTAAACCGAATATGATTCAGACATTGGAGCATACTCCGGCATTTGTACATGGCGGTCCCTTTGCAAATATTGCACATGGCTGTAATTCCGTGCGTGCAACAAGGCTTGCATTGAAGCTTTCCGATATTGTTGTGACAGAAGCCGGTTTTGGTGCTGATCTTGGTGCGGAGAAATTTATGGATATCAAATGCCGCAAGGCAGGGATTTCACCAGATGCAATTGTGCTGGTGGCAACTGTTCGTGCATTGAAATATAACGGCGGTATTTTAAAGCCGGATTTAAATCATGAGAATGTGGACGCCCTTAAGAAGGGAATCGTAAATTTAGAAAAGCATATTGAAAACCTGAAGCAGTACGGTGTACCGATTGTGGTGACGTTAAATCAGTTTGTTACGGACTCAGAAGCAGAATTATCTTTTGTTAAAGAGTTTGTAGAGGGAATGGGATGTGATTTTGCACTTGCAAAGGTATGGGAAAAAGGCGGTAAAGGCGGTCTTGAACTGGCTGGAAAAGTAGTAGATGTATTGGAAAATAAAAAGGCAGATTTTAGGCTGCTCTATGAAGATAATATGTCTCTTGAAGAGAAAATTAATACGATTGCCGTAAAGATTTACGGGGCAGATGGAGTAAATTATACGCCGGCAGCAAAGAAGCAGTTAGAAAAGCTTGCTTCTCTTGGCTATGGCAGTCTTCCTGTCTGTATGGCAAAGACACAGTATTCGTTATCGGATGACCAGACAAAGCTGGGACGCCCTGCCGGTTTTGAAATTAGTGTAAGGGATGTCTATGTCAATGCCGGTGCAGGCTTTGTAGTGGTACTCACTGGTTCGATTATGACGATGCCGGGACTTCCGAAAGTGCCTGCCGCAGAGGCAATTGATGTTGTGGGGGATCAGATTATAGGGTTGTTTTGAGTCTTTTTAGCGTACGCGTCCGGTTTGATAGCAGGCATTTCAAGCCGGGACCGCTTCCGCTTAGTTGCAAACACAGCGGTACATAAGGCTTCAAAAAACGCAGCCTAAGTACCGGTGGTTGCAAATGTCCCTCTTTGAAAAGCCTGCTATCAAACCGGACGCTGTTTTTTGACAGGGGAAGAAGATTTGTGTGATTCTCGTCAAGAAACGGAGCTGAATAGCCGTGATTTCAGATTTATCTGGTGATTGGAATCGTAGGTTATGAAATAATAGATGGAATGAAATGCTGTATTATTTGCAATTTCACTGTTAAGAACAGTGCGTTCAAAGAGGACATGTTTGACTGAATTATAGTGATGACAGGGATAAAATTTATAGAAAGGATGGATAGGAGTATGGCAAAAATAATTGACGGAAAAGTGATCAGTAAACAGATTAAGGACGAGCTAAAGGAGAAAGTTGCGGGACTTAGGGAGGAAGGAAAAGAGATAGGAATGGCGGTGATTCAGGTGGGAAATGATCCGGCATCCTCTGTATATGTCGGGAATAAGAAAAAGGCTTGCGAATACATTGGAATCCGTTCCGAAAGCTACGAATTACCGGAGGAAACCTCTCAGGAGGAGCTGCTGGCATTGATTGACAGGCTGAATAGAGATGATGCGGTTCATGGTATTTTAGTACAGTTACCTGTTCCGGAGCAGATAGATGAAGATACGGTGATAAAGGCAATTTCACCGAAAAAGGATGTGGACGGCTTCCATCCGGAAAGTGTGGGTGCCTTAAGCATCGGTCAAAAGGGTTTTGTTTCCTGTACACCGGCAGGAATTATCCAGTTGTTAAAAAGAAGCGGAATTGAAATAGAGGGAAAAGAATGTGTCGTAGTCGGAAGAAGTAATATTGTAGGAAAACCGATGGCACTTCTTTTGCTTCGGGAAAACGGAACCGTTACGATAACACATTCCCGGACAAAGAATTTGAAAGATGTCTGCAAACGTGCAGATATTCTGGTCGCAGCAGTGGGACGTCCTAAAATGATAGATGCGTCTTATGTGAAAGAAGGGGCTGTTGTAATTGATGTGGGAATTCACAGAAATGAAAATAACAAGCTTTGTGGTGATGTGGATTTTGAAAGCGTGGAGCAAGTGGCATCTGCTATTACACCGGTACCTGGCGGGGTAGGTCCGATGACAATTGCCATGCTGATGCATAACTGTGTAGAAGCAGCCGTTATGTTTGATGAATAAGATGTTAAGATGGGAGTCAGCGTATGATTCAGATTTTATTTGTATCCCTTGGGTGTGACAAAAATCTGGTAGACAGCGAGGTCATGCTTGGTTTATTGGAGGAAAAGGGATATGCGATTACAAATGAAGAAAAAGAGGCGGATGTTGTGATCATCAATACCTGTTGTTTTATCCATGATGCAAAAGAAGAGAGCATTGAAAATATTATTGAAATGGGAAGATTAAAGCAGACCGGTAAGGTGAAAGCTTTAATTATTACCGGATGTCTGGCCGAGAGATACAAGGATGAGATAAGACAAGAGCTTCCTGAGGTAGATGCCATTTTAGGGACATCGAGTACAGAGTCCATTGTGGAGGCAGTGGAAACGGTACTGGAAGGCAAACGGTATGAGCACTTTGATGATATTAATTATCTGGCACCAAGCCATGAAAAAAGAGCGATTACTTCCGGTACTTATATGGGATACTTAAAAATTGCAGAAGGATGTAATAAACACTGCACTTACTGTATTATCCCAAAGGTCAGAGGAACTTACCGAAGTGTTCCAATGGAGGATTTAATCGCACAGGCAGCTTATCTGGTTTCCAACGGCATAACGGAACTGTGTCTGGTGGCACAGGAAACTACTTTGTATGGAATTGACCTGTATGGAAAGAAAAAACTTCCGGAATTATTGAGAAAGCTTTCGGAGATAGAAGACCTTGTCTGGATTCGTCTTCTTTACTGCTACCCGGAAGAAATTACCGAGGAGCTTATTCTGGAAATCAGGGATAATCCGAAAGTATGCCATTATCTTGATATGCCGCTGCAGCATTCGGAGGACCGTATTTTACAGAGGATGGGAAGGAAGACAACGAAGGAAGATATTAAAAAAACGATAGCCCATATTAGAGAAGAGATACCGGATATTGTGATTCGGACCTCCCTGATCGCTGGATTTCCGGGAGAGACAGAACAAGAGCATGAAGAAATGCTTTCGTTCATAGATGAGACAGAGTTTAATCGGTTAGGTGTATTTACATATTCACCGGAAGAAGATACGCCTGCGGCAGAATTTGACTGTCAGATACCGGAGGATGTAAAAATAAAATGGAAAGATGAGATTATGGGATTACAGCAGGAAATCTCTTATGATTTGAATGCTGCGATGGTGGGAAAGACCTTAAAGGTAGTGGTGGAAGGTTATTTGTATCAGGAGCAGATGTATCTATGCAGGTCTTATATGGATGCACCGGAAATTGACGGATATGTTTTTGTCTCTTCGCAGGAGGAACTGTTGTCTGGAGACTTTATCCATGTAACGATAACGGATTTTAATGAATATGATTTGATAGGGGAGCGAAATTATGAATTTACCGAATAAATTGACAGTTTTACGGATCATTTTGATCCCGA
>CAJUBR010000115.1 GCA_910584695.1 uncultured Lachnospiraceae bacterium | reverse complement strand
GAGGAAAGTTTATATAATTATGATATAATGAATTGTACTGATGCACAAGCAGGTCATCAATTTTCTTCGAAAATTGACGACATATGATAAATGAAACAAATTACTTGCTATAGGTTTAAAGAATCGGATCAAGATTAAAAAGTAAGTAATATTAAGGTTAAGCTGGTTTTATATGAGGCAGATGTCTGCCGGAAACTATATGAATAAGTGGAGGGATGAATATGAAGGTACAATCAATGAAGAAAGAAGAAAAATTGGTTAATAATATATTATTTTTATATATTGTAATTGTGGGAGCCGCGGGATTTTCTTTTGTTATGCTGTTTTTAAATGGTGGTGTCAGGGAATGTACAATTCTGCTATCAGGCTTGCTTGCAATTTTAACAAAGATTTTTGAAAAAAAATTAGGAAGTCATGCAAAATATATATATGCCTGTATTCCACCAATAATTGGAGCACTCACAAATGCAATATGCAGTACTAGTACCAGTGACAGCTATATCTGTATCACACATTATTATTTCGTGGCGACTTTATTATTGGTTCCATATTATGAGCAAAAAGTAATCAGACTCAATACTATTGTTACAATTGTGGCAAATTTTGGAATGATGCTTTTATTTCCGGCAGGATTTTTAAAACTGCATAGTGTGATTGGATGGATTTTTATTGCAATTGTATATTTAATACTCTTTGCAGCTTCCAGTTTTATTGCTTACCGTGCCAAGACTTTACTTGAGATTGCACAGGCACAGGGGAAAGAGTCGGAGGAAGTTTTACATAATGTCCAACAGGCATTTGATAATCTGGAGGAATCTTCTAAAAAGATTTTTGATTCTTTAGAGGAATTTGAAGGAAATACAGAAGAGATTGCAGCATCTGCCGAGGAGATTACCAGCAGTGCAGATGAACAGATCAATGAGGTAGAAAGCAGCCTTGCCATATTTAATAAGTTAAATGATAAAATTGCAAATTCGGAAGACCGTGTAAGTCAGACCGTGGAGACAATGGAACGGTTAAAAAGCAAAAATGATGAAGGAATTAAGTCAATTGAGATCTTGTCGAAGAAGTTCGATGAAAATATCAAAACTACGCAGGTAGCGTCTAAAGGTATGGCAGAGTTGTCTCACAAATCAAGTTCCATTGGAGGGATTATTGAAAGCATTCGTGAAATTGCTCAGCAGACAAATCTGCTTGCTTTAAACGCAGCGATTGAAGCGGCAAGGGCAGGAGAAGCGGGAAGTGGTTTTGCGGTAGTGGCAGATGAGATTAATTCACTTTCTTCCGAGTCATCTGATGCAACCGGGAGAATTGACACTATTTTAAAAGATATTATTCGAACAGTAGAAGATACACATAAAGTGATTGATCGTAATAATGAGGTGGTAAATGATTCCAGTAAACAATTGGAGGATACGGTTAAAATATTTGAGGCAATATTGGCTTCCTCGGAAGAAGTTATTGGGGTTACGGAACTGCTTAAACGAGAATTGGCAGATATTGTAGAGATTAAAGATCAATTGCTGAATGCGATGGAATGTGTAGAGGATATTTCCAAAAAATCAGTAGGAACTACAGGAGAAATCAGTATAGCCACTGAGGAGCAGGTAACCGGAGTGGATAGTATTGTAAAATCTATGCAGGACATACAGGTGGGTATGGAGAAACTTTCTGGTGTATTACATAGCAAAGAGGAAAACGAGAAAATGGTATGAGCAACTCTCATGACATGACAAATGGGGAGGATCATCCTGGAAAGTTTGGAAGGATGAGGTGATAAAGGTGAACAAGTACGATAATATGCTTGCGGTAAACAGAGAAAGAAGCAGAGAAAAAATAGCCAATGCCAAGATTGCCATCTGGAAAATGATGGAGGATGGAGAACGGGTATCAGTACCAAAACTGACGAAACTGACTGGATTGTCAAGGGGATTTTTTTATAAAAATGCAGAAGTTCGTAGAGAGCTGGATTATGCCATACAGCAACAGGCTGATATCATCAATTCGGAATCAAAAGTTTTAAGGGAGGTGGCAGATAACAGGGTTGATTATCTGCAAAGCCAACTGGTGCGGCTTAAACAGGAAAATGCGGAGCTAAAAAAAGAAAATACCAAATTACATAAGGCTCTGGCAGGAAGAGTCTGATAAAGGGCTTGTAATCTAAGATGGAAATAGGTGAATACAAATAAAATTCATTGACAAAGCTGGAACACTATTATATAATAGCTAAGATTATTATATTATAGTAGATTTGTATTAAGAAGATGGCGATGACAAAGAGAAGTAGCATAGATTATCGCTTCCAGTGAGTGAGGGATAGTGGAAACCTCATAGAGTGAATTTATGTGAATAACACTTTACCAGCCGCAATCTGAACGTATAGGACAAGAAAAGTATATTATTTCTTTCAAAAGCATATTAAGAGAAGGAAATGAGGAAGAGATTGTCTTATATCAGTAGGTGCGCCGTAGGTTGCACGTAAGACAACCGGGTTTTATAACCGATGAGTGACTGTATGACAGTAATTCAGGTGGTACCGCGGACATATATACTGTTCGTCCTGAACGAGTTTCGTTTGGGATGGGCAGTATTTTTTTGCTCTATCGAAAAGTTTGTCTGATAGAGTAAATATTAGTGCACTGTGTAACGTAAAAGCATGTTGCCTTAGTGACCTGTCGCAGGCGGAGAGTTTTGCAAGAGAAACTTTTGTTCCTGCCGGGGTTACGACTTGATGTAAAGATATGGAAAAGGAGAGTAAGATGAATACAAAGAACAGTTACCGTAGTTGTACATTGGATCAGATTGAAGAGGGAGATGTAGGAAAAACTCTAAAAGTAGCAGGCTGGATTGAGAATATCCGTGACCACGGAGGTGTATCTTTTATTGATTTAAGAGATATGTATGGAGTATTGCAGGTAGTTATGAGAGATACCGCCTTGTTGGATGGACTGAATAAAGAAGACTGCATTTCCATTGAGGGTGTGATTGAACACCGGGATGAGGAGACTTATAATCCAAAGATTCCGACAGGAACCATTGAATTAGAGGCGAAAAGCGTTGAGATGCTTGGTAAGGTAAGGCACCAGCTTCCTTTTGAGATTATGACCTCTAAGGAGACAAGAGAGGATGTGCGTTTAAAATACCGTTATCTGGATATGCGTAACAGCAAGGTAAAGGATAACATGATTTTCCGTTCTAAGGTTATCAGCTTTTTAAGAGAGAAAATGACAGATATGGGATTTTTGGAGATGCAGACACCGATCCTTTGTGCATCGTCACCGGAGGGTGCCAGAGACTATATTGTACCTTCCCGTAAATTTAAAGGGAAATTTTATGCACTTCCACAGGCACCACAACAGTATAAACAGTTGTTAATGGTGTCTGGTATTGATAAATATTTCCAGATTGCACCGTGCTTTCGTGATGAGGATGCAAGGGCAGACCGTTCTCCGGGAGAATTTTACCAATTGGATTTTGAGATGGCATTTGCTACACAGGAGGATGTATTTAAGGTGGGAGAAGATGTTCTTTTTGAGACTTTTACAAAGTTTGCACCAGAGGGAGCTAAGATTACCCAGACACCATTCCCTGTTATCAGCTATAAGCAGGCAATGTTAGAATTTGGTACTGACAAGCCGGATTTACGCAATCCGCTTCGCATTATAGATGTAACGGATTTCTTTTCAAGATGTACCTTTAAGCCATTTCATGACAAAACAGTGCGTGCCATCAATGTACATGCAAAGCTTTCAAAGGGACAGCATGAGAAATTGTTAAAATATGCCCAGTCTATCGGTATGGGTGGATTAGGATATCTGGAAGTATTAGAGGATATGAGCTATAAAGGTCCAATTGATAAGTTTATTCCGGATGGTATGAAGACAGAGATTCGTGATCTTGCAGGATTACAGGCAGGGGATACCATTTTTTTTATTGCAGATGTGGAAGAACTGGCAGCAAATTATGCGGGACAGCTTCGTACCGAGATTGCAAACCGTCTGGATTTGTTAGAGAAGAATGCATATCGTTTTTGTTATATTAACGATTTTCCAATGTATGAATATGATAAGGAGAGCAAAAAGATTATTTTTACCCATAATCCGTTTTCCATGCCACAGGGTGGTCTGGAAGCATTGAACGAAAAGAATCCATTGGATATTCTTGCTTATCAGTATGATATTGTATGCAATGGTGTGGAGTTATCTTCTGGTGCAGTCCGTAACCATAATATGGACATTATGGTAAAGGCATTTGAAATTGCCGGATATACCGAAGAGGATTTAAAGGATAAATTCGGAGCCCTTTACAATGCATTCCAGTTTGGAGCACCACCGCATGCAGGTATGGCACCAGGTGTTGATCGTATGATTATGCTGCTCCGCAACGAGGAGAATATCCGTGAGGTGATTCCGTTCCCGATGAATGGTAATGCACAGGATTTGATGTGCGGGGCACCAGGGGAAGTGACGGAACAGCAGCTTAGAGAAGTTCATATTAAGGTGCGTCAGTAAATATATAGAACTGGGTGGCTTGGAAGACAGGTTTACCCAGTCTTTTTTATAAGAGTACAAAATATTTAGAACTCATAGGCATTTGCGAAACTCTCCATTTTCAAAATCCAGTTGTTTATATTGTACAACGGTCGGTAACGAAAACAGAGTTTCGCAATTACCTATTTAGAACTCAAAAAGAAAGAAGATTGGCTTTACTTAGATTTAACATAAATTTTACCAAAAGCAGATAGCGGAAAAATAAATATTTCTTTACATTAAATATGTAAAAAAAGAGAAAGATATGATTAAGAGAAGCATATGAGGTGTAAAGATGAGTGCAGTGAATACGTTATTCGGTTTATTTGGTGGTTTAGCTTTATTTTTATTTGGAATGGAAATGATGAGTGATGGGCTGCAAAAGGCAGCTGGTGAACGGATGAAATACATTTTAGGTCTGTTGACAAAAAATCCAGTGCTGGGAGTGCTTGCCGGTACACTTACTACAGCAGTTTTGCAAAGCAGCAGTGCAACAACCGTTATGGTAATTGGTTTCGTCAGTGCGGGTCTTATGAATCTTCCCCAGGCAATATCCGTTATTATGGGTGCTAATATCGGAACTACGATTACGGCACAGATAATAGCGTTTCGTATTAGTGATTATATTTATCCGATTGTATTTGCCGGATTTCTGATTGCGTTTACAGCAAAGAGGGAGGTCGTAAAACACATTGGAAATACAATCTTTGGTTTTGGTGTGCTGTTTATCGGAATTGAGATTATGGGTAGTACGATGAAACCGCTGGCGTCCAGTCCGGTCGTTCTTGAACTGATTGAAAAGGTAGCAGATCTTCCGGTTTTGGGTCTTATCGTTGGAGTGGTCATTACGGTGGTGGTACAGAGTTCTTCTGCCGTGATTGCGGTATTGCAAAATTTTGCATCCCAGGCGGGACCGGACGGTGTGTCTTCTGTTTTAGGTCTGTCAGGGGCAATACCGGTTTTGCTTGGAAGCAATATCGGAACCACTATTACGGCATTGCTTGCCTGTATCGGACAGACAAGGGATGCGAAGCGTACAGCAGCAGCCCACAGTGTATTTAATATTACTGGATCTGTTTTATTTCTATTTTTAATTCCGTGGTTTTCAAAAATGATTGCATTGATATCCCCGGCGGGACCGGAAGCAGAGGTGATCTCAAGGCAGATTGCAAATGCACATACGGTATTTAATGTTGGAAATACCCTGATATGGCTTCCATTTATCTGGCTGATGGTAAAAATCGTTATGTGGATTTTGCCGGATAAGCAAACGGAAGGAAATGGGGAAATACATTCACAGTTTTTGGATGTAAATGTTATGAATCAGCCGGTAGTTGCCCTGCATCTGGTATCCAAAGAGATTATGAATTATACAAAGCAGCTAGAGGGATTTCTGGCGGATATTAAAAGGGCAATGTTAAACGGTGGCAAGGAAAATCTGAATCAGGCAGATCGGATTTCAAAGCGGATAAGCAATATCCATCAGGATATTTATAATTATCTGGTGGGATTATTCTCCTCCGGGAATATGAATGAAGAGCAGTCGGCACACACAACAGAGATTATGTATATTGTAGAAGATTTAGAACGGATCAGCAGATGTATGAATGAACTTTTGGAAAGTGCAAGAGAAAAAGATATGAGGCAGTTTCGGTTTTCCAAAAAAGCAATGGAGGAAATTGAGGAAAGTTTCGAGGTGGTTACCGTTATGTATCAGGAGTCGGTAGACCTAATAAGATATGGAAATAAAACAGCAGTGGAAGACGTGGAGCAGTATTTAAAGCGGATTGGAAAACTGGAAAAGAACGTACGCAAAAATCATAAAAAGCGTATTAAGGAAGGAAAGTGCAAACCGGAATTTACCAATATTTTTGCAAATATTTTTCACAGCATGAAGAAAATAGGAGAAAATTGCGGAGATATAACAGATGCGGCTTTGGAGGATATCTATCTGCGGTATCTTCCAGAGGAACATAATAACGTTCCGGTTTCATAATGTGGATTCATTTGTTATATACCTC
>CAJUBR010000114.1 GCA_910584695.1 uncultured Lachnospiraceae bacterium | reverse complement strand
TGCTACACCAATATTAATGAATGTCTGAAAACCAATTAAAGTTGCAACCCCCGTTGCAATAAACATTCCCATGTCATCATTTGCTTTTCTTGCAGTTCTTATACATTGTATCACAATTAACCCCAGGATGACAATAATAAGAATACTTCCGACAAACCCTAATTCTTCTCCTACTACAGAAAAAATAAAATCTGTCTGCTGTTCAGAAATTAAATTCGCATCCTTTACCGTTGCAAGGGTAGATGTGTTCAGTCCCTTTCCCCATAACTGTCCAGAACCAATTGCCATAACAGAGTTATCCTGCTGATATCTTGTTGTTGAAGTATAATCCTCCGGATATAAGAAAGCCAAAATTCTTTGTACCCAGTAATCCTTTAAAAACTTTGGATTTGGCTGTTTAATATACCAGATAAAACTTCCCGCAAGCGGTATGAGACATAATAATGCAATACCGATTATCTTATAATTCAATCCGGCGACAAAAAGCATAACAAGCAGGATAATAAAAATATCAATCGTTGTAGATAAATCCGGTTGCAACACAATTAATACCAATGGTATCGCACAAAGTACTGCATAACTGGCTAATGTTTTAAATGTATTGATATTATCCTTATGCTCCGATAAAAAATGTGCCGCACATATAATCAATATAATCTTTGAAAATTCAGAAGGCTGTACTTTTACCAGATTATCCGATCCCAGCCACCTGGTTGCACCATTTGCAGACGAACCAAACAGAAGAACACAGGTAAGCAAAATAATATTTATAACATATAAAATACCATAAAATTTACCGATAAATTTGTAATCAATCAAGGATAACACAATCAGACCGGTCAAACAGATACACAATCCAAATATCTGTTTTTTTAAATAGGAGCTGTCGGCACTGTTTATCATAAATGTACCAAAAATTCCTGCAATTAAAACGAATAGCAGTAATTTGAAATTATAATTCTGTATACGATAATTTTCTAACATCTCTCTCTCCTGCTGTGGTAAAACCTTATCACTGTATTGTTTTTTATTTCACTGATTTTGACTTTAAATCTTTGATTGGAATATTTGCATAAAGTGCCGGTACTGTACCATGTCCTCCCTCAGATTCCGTCTGTGTAATCTGAATATCCAACCCAGTTGCATCAATTTCCATATATCTGGAAATAACTTCTATAATATCATTTTTAATTTGCTCCATCACATCCGGTGAACAGTTTGCCCGATCAGATACTAACAAAAGTTTTAAACGGTCTTTTGCATAATCTCCGGATGATTTCTTTTTATTAAATAAATCAAATAAACCCATAATATCCGCTCCAATCTCTTTAGTTAGATTTTTTGAACAACTTAGATAACTTTTTGAAAAAGCCGGAATCGCTTAAATCCAAAAATTCCACTTCTTCGCCCATAACACGTTTGCATATGTTAAAGTATGCCCTGCCCGCAAGTGTACTATCCCCCACTAAAGGCTGTCCCTGATTTGTAGAAATAACGATATTTTCATCATCCGGAACTGCACCAATTAAATCAATGGCAAGAATCTCGACAACATCTTCAATTGACATCATCTCTCCCCGTTTTACCATATCCATACGAATCCTGTTTACAATCAAGTCGATTTTTTTGATATCGTTTGCCTCCAACAATCCGATAATGCGGTCTGCATCGCGAATCGCAGATACTTCCGGAGTTGTTACAATTAACGCCCTGTCTGCTGCTGCAATTGCATTCTTAAAGCCCTGTTCAATCCCGGCAGGACAATCTAAAATGATATAGTCAAATTCTTTCTTAAGTTCTTCTACCAGCTTTTTCATCTGTTCCGGTGTTACGGAAGTTTTGTCCTTTGTCTGGGCAGAAGGCAGTAAAAACAGGTCGGGATAAGTCTTATCTTTGATTAAAGCCTGCTTATAACGGCAATTTCCTTCCACAACATCCACAAGATTATATACAATCCGGTTTTCCAGTCCCATGACAACATCCAGATTTCTCAGACCGATATCGGTATCAATTAATACAACCTTTTTATTAAGCTTTGCCAATCCGGTTCCTACATTCGCTGTTGTTGTTGTTTTTCCAACACCACCCTTTCCTGATGTTATTACAATTACTTCACTCATATTTTATCCTCCATTAACCTTAATCTAAAAATTATATCATAGTAACATTTTATTTCAATATATCTTGAATTGCAGCTTTTGACATGGATTCAATGCAAATCTGATTATCAATAATTGCGGCAATCATAGATTCTTTTCTTAATTTGGAACCTCTTTTTGTATCGGGACTTCTTGCAATGATATCTGCAATCTGTATCTGTATAGGTTCCATGGACAATGCCATAACAAAAGCATGGTAATTTCCGGTGGAACCGGCTGCTACACTTCCCTTCAATGCACCGATCACAACGATATTCCCTCCTGCAATGACAGTTGCACCAGGATTTACATCTCCAATAATCACTAACGAACCTTTTGTCTCCAGCGTCTGACCGGAACGTAAAGTTCCTTTATAAAACATACCTGTATTATCCGTGCTATCGGATGATGGTTCAAGTGATTTTTTTTCCTCCGGTAAATTGGTTACCGTATCCTTTAACAGATCGGATTCACGCATCTGTTCCTCCGGTTCTGCTTCCATTTCTTCCGTTTCTTCTACCTCGGTTGAGGTGTCACCTGATTGTATAATATCATAAAAAGTTGTTTCTAATTCGCTGTTTTCCTCCATGATATATTGAATATTCAGTTTTGAATTCTCTTTTATTACCGTAAGAATCTGATCTAACTCTTCATTCGACAAAAACCGCCCTTCAAAAGTAATAGCAAGCTGTTTATCGCTGTCAAAGAAATCCTCTGCTCCTTCTAATCTGGCGGCCAGTTCCTTTAACAATTCGGAAAATTCTAAATCTTTATCCAATACAATGGAAATACCGTAACGATTTCCTTTAATTATGACTGCATTCTTCATAAAACCACCTCAATTACTATATAACAATTTAATAAAATCAGCAAGTGAATTCACCGTTAATCTGACATATTAACATTACCTGTCACAGATGCATTTTCCAGTTTGTCCGGATCAAAATAATATGCATATATCATTCCTGCTAACTCTTCTGCATTACCGGATGAATAACCAAACGGAATAACCGTTGTCACAGAAATTTCAGGCTGATTAAATGGTGCGTAGGAGGTAAACAATGCATGGTTTGGTCTTAACTCATTCTCCTCAGCGGTCCCTGTTTTACCGGCAACCTCAACATTAATCTGATTAATCAATGCATTTTCATCTGTATGATCTTTCACAACCCGGCGCATTCCGTTATGAACCGTATTCCATAGAGCAGAATCAATATCCACAGTCCCATGTACTTTATGTTTATTCTTATAAGTAACATCACCATTTATATCCTTTATCTCTTTGATCAGACTTAAATCATAGCAGGTTCCGCTGTTAGCTATCGTTGTGACATAACGCGAAAGCTGGGTTGGTGTATAGGAATTTGTACCCTGTCCGATTGCACTACGTACGACTGTTTCATCAGAAACTTTAGGTGAAATCTCATCTAACTCAATTCCTGAATTTGTATCTAATCCAAACAAAGAGGCATATTTTGACAGTTTTGATAATCCGGTTGCGTCTGAAAAATGATTATCACCTCCACCCAAGCGGTATCCAACTTCATAGAAAAAATAGTTACAGGAAACCTCCAATGCTTCTTCAATGCCAATTTTTCCATGTGTTCTTCCAGTGGGAGCAATCCAACAGCTTGGAGGTGGTGTTGCATTTTCAAATGTTCCTTTATCTTCTATGACCGTTCCAAGATCAATGGCTCCTTCCTGTACACCGGCTATTGTAGTCAGCATTTTGTAGGTAGAACCGGGAGCAGTTCTTTGTTGTGTGGCACGGTTATATAAAGGCTTTGTCTTATCTGCAATTAATGAAGCATAATAATCTGGGTCAACGGAATTAGTCAAAAGATTATTATCATAGCTTGGATAACTTACCAGTGCAAGGATTTCGCCATTATTGATATCTGTAATCACAACCGAACCTTCACATGGATCCAGTGCAAGCTGTGCCGGTGTGATCTCAAGATTACTGATTTTTTTCCGGATAAATTTGTACGGTGATATGGTTCCGGTACAAAAATCTTTATAATCTTTGTCATTTTCCTGATCCAGTACTCCCTGCTCAAAAAGAATGTAAATTATTTGTGCCCCGCTTACATTATTTGATTTTATCATATATTTCATGATCAGCTTGTCAAATTCCGTATCATTTGAAAGAGCAGTCTCAAGATAATCTACCAGTGCATGATATACTTCCTGTGAATCGTAATAATCACTGCTTAATTCAAAAGAGGAAATGTCAATCGCTCCCTGATTAATGGCATATTGAAGATAGGTTCCAAGAGAGATATTTCCGGCGATATATTCTTTATAAGTTGCATCTGTGCTTTCGATCGTTTTGGAATTGTAAATATCATTCTCTGACAGAAGAGAATAGATATAATTCATGTAATCAGTATATTCATTATTTAAATTATTCATAGCCGTATTTTCCGTTGTCAGAATACTCTGGATACGGGATAACACATATTCCTTTGTAGTATTCAAGGTTTGATTCACTGTACTTTCTGTCGCACCCGCATCTTTAGAAGATAAATGCGTAATATCCAATACATTGTTATCAAATAATGCAAAATAGACATTCGCAACGGGAATTGCCTTTTCTTTATTTTTCTCCTCATCCACCTTCTTATCTGTAATATGGGTAAGCAGCACACTGGAAATTTCTTTTTCAAGGGTATCGTAACAGTATTTTTGCAAATCAGAATCAATGGTAAGATAAATATCTTCACCTGCCACGGAATCCCGTTCATCGGTACTTTCGATAATTTTCCCAAGATTATCCACATAAATTTCCCTTACTCCGTTGGTTCCACGTAAAGTACTCTCATATTTTTGTTCTAAACCAGTTTTTCCAATCATATCATTGCTGCTATATTGGTTCTTTTCGGAGAGATTTTCGTTATAGTCTTTCATCTCATCTGTAGAAATGGCACCAGTATAACCGATCAGATGTGCGAAATATTCGGAATCGTTATATACACGGATGGAATCCACCACGACATTAATTCCCAAGAGATCTGCACTGTTTTCATTTAATTCGGCCACACTTTCGTCACTGATATCCACTGCAATCGTGACGGAAATATATTGCTGGAAACGGTTAAGCCATAAAGCATAACGAACCCCCATTATTTTAAGTGCTTCTTGTTTATCATAAGCAGAAGAAATGTTAAACTGTTCTTCGCCGGCTAAATAATTATATATTTCTTCGGCAGTTGCGTTTTGCTGCTCCTCTGTCAATTCGTCAGCGGAAGATTTACCGTATGTTTCTGCCAGAAAACGAAGCTTTTCTGCATCTGAACCAGTAGTAAATTTGTATTTTCCCCGCTTGTCCAGAGCAATAGGAAAATCAATATTTAAACTGTCATTATTTTTTTCAAGAATTTTAACGGTTTTCGCAACAACCGAATTTTTCAATTCATTTTCTGTAACACCATTTTTCTGGGCAATCTCTGTAAGTTTACTATTGTTTTCAAATGTGACAGAATATGCAAGCTGGTTATAGGCAAGTAATTTGCCCTTACAGTCAAAAATATTTCCTCTGGCAGCCTCTACGGTTAATGTCTTTTTTGACTTATAAGTAAAATTGTTCAGATGTTCTTCTCCTTCTATAATTTGAAGCTTGAACAGCCGCCCGATCAACAGTGAAAACAGGATAAACATTACTACAGAGAGAATAAATAAACGATGTGTAACATATTCAATTATATATTCTTTTATTGCATTCAATAGCTCTTTAATCATTTTATTCCGCCTCTTTGGTCTTTTTTAAACGCAGGTTAATACGTACCAGTAATTTATAGAAAAATAAAGTGACTAATATTGTATACATCATTTCAGGAAGAATGACATCAGACAAATAATTCCAAAAATTTAATTTGTTGCGCAGCATAAAAAATATAATATATACAATTATATTATACATAAAATCATTAATTGTAATCATAATCATTGGCAACAATACATCCTCTACATAATAGATACGATGAAAAAATCCGTTAATATAACCTAATGTCATGTAAATCAATGCATAAGGTCCCATAACATTTCCAAAAAATATATCTACTAACAGTCCGGAAAAAAAACCGACAAGCAGTCCCTCTCTCCTACCACGCATTAAACCAAATGACATCGTCACGATTAATAATAAGTTAGGAACAACTCCTGATAATTTAATAAAATGGAAGACGGTTGTCTGGCATAAAAAACATATTATTATAATGATTCCGATTGTAATACAACGCTTCATAATTAATCTCCATTATCCGGATTGTTTTCTTCATGATCTTCATTGTTGTCTGACCCCGGATCGTTCTCATCTTCTGACGAAGAGTTATTTTCCTCCGAGGTAGAACTCCTCTCTTCGGATGAATCAGACTGACGCTTGTCTTCTTTGTCTTCAATAGTAGACTTTCTTTGAGAGGTATCATC
>CAJUBR010000113.1 GCA_910584695.1 uncultured Lachnospiraceae bacterium | reverse complement strand
CAACTCCCAAATAATCGGCACCGTTTTTTTCTGCCTCCACCGCCTGCTCTACCGTCTGGACGGAAACACCGATGATCTTATCTTTCCCCAGTAAAGCTCTTGCATCCAACAATGTCCTATCGCTTTGTCCAATATGCACCCCATCCGCATCAACAGCCTTTGCAATCTCCACCTCATCATTTACCACATAAGGTACTTGGTACTCATCCGTTACTTTCTTAACTTTCTCTGCCAACACAAGAAATTCGTCATAGGGTAATTCCTTTTCCCGAATCTGCACAAAGGTTACACCCCCCTCTAACGCTTCCCTTACAACTTCCGGAAGCGTTCTCCCGTTTAACCACATAGAATCTGTTACAGCATAAAGGCACATAGCATCTTTTATTTCCTGTTTCGTATATGATTTCAACCTGTTTTCCCTCTTTCTTATCCTTTATAATTCTTCTATCTTCGCATCGTTTTTAAGCATTTCACCATCCAAATTACTCATGGCATCAATTAAATGCATACGAAAACTTGAGGTTCCACTTCCTTCATCTTCCACCTTTTGAGCCGCAATCTCACCACAGAGTCCCTCTGCAGCAACCGCCGCAGCAACCGCCTTTAATTTATCATCTGCATTGGCTGCAACGTAACCCGCAATCACACCGTCTAACATACAGCCGGTTCCGGTAATACGGGACATCATAGGAACACCATTTCTAATAGCAAATGCATGTTCTTGATCTGCAATTATATCAATAGCTCCGGTAATAGCAATGATCGCACCGGTTGTCTTACTAAGCTCCTTTGCAAATTTTACCGTCTCTGCAAGGTTATCTTCCGTTATCACATCTGCCACATCCGCATCTACTCCTTTTGTAGAACCACTTCCGGAATATACTGTTTTAATCTCTGAAATATTACCACGGATAACTGTAAACTTCACTTTCTCTAACAATTCAAACGTTGTCTTGGTTCGCAGCTTCGATGCCCCTGCACCCACCGGATCTAAAATGACAGGATGTCCCAACGCATTCGCTTTCTTTCCTGCTGCAATCATGGATTCAATCGTATTCTTATTAAGTGTACCGATATTAAGAACCGTTGCATTGCAAATAGAAGTAATATCCTCTACATCCGATATCTCGTCACTCATAATTGGGGAACCGCCACAGGCAAGCATTATATTTGCCACATCATTTACAGTAACATAATTGGTGATAAAATGTACTAACGGAGCATTGTTTCTAACGTTTTCTAATAATGTTTTCATAATTCGTCGTCCTTCCTTCTAAGTAATCAACCTTGCGGCAGCCGCCAAATATGCATGTAAATACGCACTCTTGACTCGCTGCTCGCAAAAATCAAATATAATACCGAATATAAACGAACTGCTTTAACAATCCCGCTTTTCCTTCATCCCTGCTTAATCCATGATATCAACATCTTCGCCCCGGAGTATTTTATTAATATTTCTTACCGCACACATTTTCCCACACATAGTACAGGTATCCTCCCGCTCCGGCGTAGAATCTGCACGATACATTCTTGCCTTTTCGCTATCCATCGCCAGTTCAAACTGTCTTTCCCAGTCAAGATTACGACGTGCCTCACTCATCTGGTAATCCCAATCCTTTGCACCTGGCACTCCTTTCGCGATATCTGCTGCATGGGCAGCAATCTTCGAGGCAATAATACCTTCCTTCACATCCTCTACCGTTGGCAGACGTAAATGTTCTGCCGGAGTAACATAACAGAGGAACGAAGCACCATAAGTTGCAGCAATGGCACCTCCAATAGCTGCTGTAATATGATCATACCCCGGTGCTACATCCGTCACTAAAGGGCCTAATACATAAAATGGAGCTCCTTTACAGATTGTCTGCTCTATCTCCATATTGGCACGAATCTGATCAAGAGGCATGTGCCCTGGTCCCTCAATCATAACCTGCACATTTTTCTCCCATGCACGCTGTGTCAATTCTCCAAGCGTCACTAATTCCTCCATCTGGGAGATATCTCCTGCATCCTCAATGCTTCCCGGCCGGCAGGCATCTCCAAGACTTAAAGTTACATCATACCGGCTGCATATATCCAAAATCTCATCATAATACTCAAAAAATGGATTTTCGTTTCCCGTCAGCTCCATCCATGCAAAAATAATGGAACCTCCCCTGGAAACAATGTTGGTATGGCGCTTCGCTTTTTTAAAACGCTCTGCCGTCGCCTTATTAATTCCACAGTGGATTGTCATAAAATCCACACCGTCCTCGGCATGCATTTTGACAACATCAATCCACTCATTTGAAGTAATACTCTTTAACGCCTTGTTATAGTACACCACCGCATCATAGATTGGAACCGTACCAATAATGGCACTGCACTCTGAAGTTAACTTCTTACGGAATTTACGGGTATCCCCAAAAGAGCTTAAATCCATAATAGATTCTGCTCCCAGCCGGATAGATTCCCTTACTTTCTCCATCTCCATCTCCAGATCCAGACAATCCTTGGAAGTGCCTAAATTTACATTGATCTTCGTCTTCAGTTTTCTGCCTATGCCATAGGGACTTAGGCAGATATGATTCTTATTTGCCGGAATTGCCACCTGTCCTTTTGCTACCAATGCCCTGATATCATCTGCATTCATTCCTTCATATTCCGCAACCGACTGCATTTCTTTTGTAATAATGCCCTGTTTTGCAGCATCCATTTGTGTTGTGTATTCCATCCTTATTCCTTCCTTCTCAAGTCATCCCGCCGCAAGCGGTGAGGTACTGACTCCCGAAACGTTCGCCAAACGGATGCCTTACATCTGTCTGGCTCATTGCCTGTAAAAGTCAAAATCACAGCAGTTACAGCAAAAGTCATGCATGTACGCCTTTCATCTGCTGTTCGCTAAAGTCAATAACCCCGCAGCAAGCTACGGGGCATCAAACTTCCAACGCAGCAGAGCTGCGGGGTATTTGACCCTCGCGGCATTCGTCAAATGGACATGCGAGCATGTCCGCTTGACTCATTACTCGCGGGAATAAATAAGGAGGCCCTTTCGTCTTGCAAAGGAACCCCCTTAATATAACATCATAATAATACACATATATTGAATCCCTACGTTAGCATTACCTAAATCAGGTTGCGGGTCGAAGTTGATGACTTCCTCTCAGCCTGCTTCACAAGCTCCCCGTTCATATTCAGTTCTTACATAATATAGCACAATTAAGTGTAATTGGCAACCAAAAACAAAGATATTCTTTTCAAAACGTTAAATCCCTTATTGATCATTTAATTTCTCCCTTTTTGTGACGCTCGAAAAAACTCTTTGTTTCTTTCACCACCACTCCGCTCAATGCAAATATTGCTATCATATTCGGTATCGCCATCAAACCATTAAAAATATCTGCAATCGTCCATACCGCTTTTACTGTCATATAAGGTCCGATAAATACAGCAATAATATACAGCCAGCGATACACTAAAATGGTTTTCTTCTTACCACCTGAAAGGTATTCCAGACAGCGTTCCGAATAATAATCCCATCCAAGAATTGTTGTAAATGCAAAAAAGACAAGACACAACATCAACAAAAATGCGGATACCGATTCCGGAATTGGAAGTCCCTGCTTAAATGCATACGTGGTAACTTCAACACCCTCCAATCCTTCTGCCTGCCAAGCTCCGGTTAAAACGATGGAAAGTCCTGTCATCGTACAGATCACAATTGTATCAATAAATGTTCCAGTCATAGAAATCAATCCCTGACGAACCGGTTCCTTTGTTTTCGCCGCTGCTGCTGCAATGGGAGCAGAACCAAGACCAGCCTCATTGGAAAAGATACCCCTTGCAACACCTTTTTGCATTGCAATTATCATTGTCCCCGCCACACCACCGGTTACAGCCTTTGGATGAAAGGCTCCTTTTACGATTGTCACAGCCGCCTGGGGAATCTCGGTTATATTACACAGTAATAATGAAACAGTAATAACAATATAGATAACTGCCATAAATGGCACAACAATTTGTGATACATTGGCAATCCGTTTGATTCCTCCGATCAGCACCAATGCGACACATGCACTTAGAATCAAAGATGCAATTACTACCGTCCATGAATATGTACCAATACCCGGCACCTCAACAGCCCAGTTCATATCCGGATCAAAAAAGGAATTTATTGCAGAAGATATCCCATTTACCTGCGAAAAAGTACCGATTCCAAACAGACCAACACAGATGCCAAAAAATGCAAATATCTTAGCCAGCCATTTCCATTTTTCTCCCATACCACGCTCAATATAATAAAATGGTCCACCTAAAGCATGATTCTCTTCATCTACTACACGGTATTTTACAGCCAGTAATCCTTCTGCATATTTGGTTGCCATACCAAAAAATGCGGCAACCTCCATCCAGAATAACGCACCCGGTCCACCTGTTCCAATGGCAGTCGCTACCCCTACAATATTACCGGTACCAATCGTTGCAGATAGTGCTGTACAAAGTGCACCGAAGGAAGTAACTTCACCTTCCCCGCCTTCTTCATTCTTTACCATCCATTTAAGTGCTAACGGAAGTTTTCTGATCTGTAAAACACCCATACGGATTGTCAGCAAAATTCCTCCTGTCAAAATCAACACCATAAGAGGCGTTCCCCAGACCAGATCATCCACATGTTCCAAAAACTTATTGATTGAATCCCACATGTTTCCTCCTTTGTCAAATTACTGTTTTGGATAAATTTGACTATTCTTTTTTAACTTTTCTATCCTACCATAAAACAGGGAAAATAGAAAGAAGAAATACCATCTTCTGCTGTTTCCAACGCTATTATACTATCTTTTCCAAAACGTTCAGTCATATTTTCTTCGGCTTCCGCACTGGTGCAGTTGAATATGTCCCTTACTGTATGATGTTTTTCATTGTTCTATTCACAGTTCTACCAGCCGCATTGCTACTTTACAAATCAAATGATATATCCCTTAAAGCTGCTGTTTATGATAAAAAATACCTTCCTACAGATATTTTTACCGGTCTTATTTTAGGCGGATTTTCTTCAGCTATCGCATATCCATTTTCGCTTATGAAAACATTAGGATGCAGATATACACATGTTAGTAATCTGGATAAATCGCCATGGCTATATATACTAATCTTTTTATCCTTATCCGTAACATGTGGAATACTAAAAGAAATATCATAGCAGACTGGCAGAATATGGGGTCTTCCCTGATACTTGGACTCCTGTGAGGATTTGTGTACAAGAAAAAAGACAGACTCATCATTCCAATCATTGCACATGGAACGCTTAATTGTATTGGGATCATATGAATGTTAATCCTCGGATAATTTTTTCTTAATGCGACTGAGAGATTGCGGCTCTATTCCTAAATATGTTGCAACAAAGCATTGTTTTACCTTTTCTGCCAGTTCAGGAAAATCCATTACAAATTGCTTATATCTCTCTGTTGCATTTTTAGTCATCAATTCATTCTCGCGGTATATTTTATAACGCAATCCGCTTTCGAGTGATTTTGTGTATATCTTTCCAAATACCATATTGTTATCAATCAACAACTGTAACTTGTCAACTTGTATCATCATTACTGTTGAATCCGTAATAGTTTCACATCTATACTTCTAATCTGTAAATCCAAGAAAGCAATCGTCCAATACCATCGAGTATTTCGTATGCAAAAACCTTGTGATATCCTTTCCATCACATGTAAGAAAAAATCTGTGTCAGACTATTCATATCATTCATTGTCAATTCTACATCATAGTATTTCCTTGCAGCTAATATAAGCTGATTCGGCACAATCATCATCTCCTATTCGCAGTTTGCAACATCAATAATTTTAATAGTACAATTCGGAAATTCTTCGATACAACTTTCAACTCTTTGAAACCTCACAAAACCGCTGTAAGCCTTAATTTTACGTTGATAAGGAAGTATTCACAACAACTTATCAATAACGCTGACAAACAGAGTGTAAGCAAGAGCAGAGAACACATCACTTTCATTAGTGGTCGGTTCTCTGTTTTTCTGTTACGCAATAGAACGCCATTTTTGAGGGCAGACATACAAAACTCTTGCCCCGTTATTTCAACACCTGCAAAGCCGCATAAATCAAGGGCAAAATCCCCCCTATTGCGTAACAATCCCCATAATCGGGTAGGCAGTCTGCAATACGAAATATCCACCACAATACCAGTTTCCATTCCGCATGTTTGCACATATCCATGCCTTTTCCTCTTCCACACCTAACTTCTTTAACTCCTTGAATTTTGTCCTGACTTTCTTCCATTGTTTCCAATAGATAGTTCTTATCTTATGTCTTAGCCATTCATCAGTTTGCCTCAAAAGTCCTTTCATATCTGCAAGTGAGAAATAATTTACCCATCCTCTGGCAAACTGCGTCAGTTTCATGGCTCTGTATTCATTTCCCCATCCGTTATTCCTTTTTGTCAATTCTCTGGTTTTATCTTTCATCTTTGCTACTGACTTTGGATGTACCCGAAATTTGCATTTCCCTTTGTAACGATAAAATGCGTATCCAATATATTTGACTTTGCTGATATGTGTCACGCTTGTTTTCTTTCGGTTCACTTTCCAAAAAAGTTTTCTCTCAATAAACGGAATGATGTTTTTCAAGGTTCTTTCTGCACTCTTTCTGCTTTTACAGAAAATCATGCAGTCGTCCGCATACCGCACAAACCTGTGCCCTCTGCGTGCCAGTTCCCTGTCCAG
>CAJUBR010000112.1 GCA_910584695.1 uncultured Lachnospiraceae bacterium | reverse complement strand
ATCACAATTTGTGGAAATCTGTAATGGAGGAGGCTTCTAAGTTAAAAGCACTTGGAGTGAGTGCATTGTGGCTGCCGCCGGCATATAAAGGAGCAGGTGGAGATAAGGATGTTGGTTATGGTACATATGATCTGTATGATTTAGGAGAGTTTAATCAGAAGGGCAGTATACCTACCAAATATGGTACAAAGAAAGAATACATTGAGATGATTCAGGCAGTTCAAAAAAAGGGAATTGATATTTATGCAGATATTGTCTTGAATCATAAAATCGGTGCGGATGAGACCGAATATATTCAGGCAGAAGAATTTAATGCCGGCAGCCGTAATCAGATGATTGGAGACGAGAAAACCATTTGCGGCTGGACCAAATTCACATTTCCGGGTAGAAAGGGAAAATATTCAGATTTTACATGGAATTGGACACATTTTGATGGGATTGACTGGGATCAGAGTGAAACAAAGAATGCGATTTATAAGTTTATGGGCAAAGCATGGGATGACGCAGTAGATGATGAGAATGGTAATTATGATTACCTTATGGGAGCAGATATTGATTTTGAGAATTCAGAAGTAAGGGATGAGTTATATAAGTGGGGAGCATGGTATTTAAAAATGACTGGTGTTCATGGTTTTCGTCTAGATGCGGTAAAACATATAGGATACTATTTTTATAAAGACTGGATTCCTAATATGAGAGAAATAAGTGGAAGGGATTTGTTTTGTGTAGGTGAATACTGGCATTGGGATGTAAATTATTTAGAGCGATACCTTGAAAATGTGAATTATCAGATGTCTTTATTTGACGTACCGCTTCACATGCATTTTCACGACGCTTCAAAAGCACATGGAAACTATAATATGGGTTCTATTTTGAATGATACACTGGTAAGCAGACATCCAATTCAGACGGTGACATTTGTGGACAACCATGACACACAGCCGGGACAGTCATTGCAGTCATGGGTTGAGGATTGGTTTAAACCGCTTGCATATGCGATTACGTTACTTCGTAAGGATGGATATCCGTGTGTATTTTATGGTGATTATTATGGGATTCCTCATGATGATATTACACCGAAAAAAGCACTTCTTAATAAGATGATGAAGATACGGAAGCGTTTTGCTTATGGTGAAGAGCACGATTATTTTGACGATTATAATGTAGTAGGATGGACTAGAGAAGGCGATGCAGAACATAAAAATTCAGGAATTGCAGTGATTATGTCTGACAGTACTGGCGGGAGTAAACGGATGTATATTGGAAAGCAATTTGCTGGAACATTCTTTAAAGATGCTTTAGGAAATGCTAAGTATAATATTAAGATAGATGACGATGGCTGTGGAGATTTTTATGTAAATCGTGAAACTGTTTCGATCTGGATTAACGAAAGCGTAAAGCTATAGTATTTTAAAATGTTGAAGAGATTGGTACATAAAGGGATAGATTTGGAATCTTGGATGTTAAAAATCTTGGTGTGCCAGTTTCTTTTTGGTTGCATAAATGTAATGGCTGTATTATAATAAAATCACTTTAACACAGTAAAATTTTACAGTATGAATGTATTATGGGAGTAGAAATATGGGAAAAAGTGTTCGGACAAAAGCAGTAAGTGAATTATTTGAGGCAATCCTTACCTTGCAGCAGGAGGAGGAGTGTTTTGATTTTTTTGAGGATGTTTGTACGGTGAATGAATTGTTATCATTGGCACAGAGGTTTGAGGTTGCGAAAATGTTGAAAGAGGGGCATACGTATATGGAGGTTGCGGAACAGACCGGGGCTTCCACTGCTACGATATCACGTGTAAACCGTTCCTTGAATTATGGGAAAGACGGTTATGAAATGGTGTTTACACGGATGAAGGAAAATCGGGAGAAAAAATGAAAGAACTTCAGGAGATAATTACTCCTGAAGTTCTTTTTTCTTCTGTTTTTCTGCTTTTTCTTTTTGCCTGGCAAGTTCTTTTGCCTCTTTCAACTCTGCTTTTGTAGCCGGCTGTGAATGCAGGGAATCTATTAATTTCTCTACCAGTTGTTTTTTTGCATAAATATCATAACTTAACATTGTAATCATGGCAAAGGTTTTGAGGTAATCGTCGCTTTGGTTGAATTTGTTGTCTGCTATTTCGTAAATTTCCTGAATGCTTTCTCTGACCTTGATACCATATTCTTGTTCTAACTGGAATAAATCGTAATAAATATCCGACATTGTTATACCGGTATCTGCTTGAAAGTATGTGTCTGTCATAGGCTTCAACAATTGCTGGATGTCATTAATTGATAAGAAATTCTTTAAATAGAAAATGTAGATTAAAAGGATGATATGATCCTTTGAATATTTTTTCTTATCAGACGGTGGAAGCAGATTATTTTTTGAATAGTTGTTGATCATTGTTTTGGTAAGGATTTTGTCGTCTTCATGCCGTTTGTTTCCGGCTAGATGTTCATCCATAAAAGTAGTAATCTGGTCCATATACAATTCGATAGCAGGGATATCCTTTGGGAAAATGTAATCTAATTGAATCCATTCTTCTATTTGTTCTTTGATTGTTTGAAATGTGTTATTCTCCATAAAAACCTCTCATCATTATACCAGTATTTATAATCAGTATATCTATATCACAGTATATAGTTTTTGAAACTATATTGCAAGAGAAAATAAAACAATTTGCGAAGCCTTTTAAAATCATGTATAATATTGATATCTTTTTGACAGGAATTTGAAAGGTAAGTATTAAATGTAACATTAGTTATTTGCGTGTGCCGAAAAGGAACCCGCAGAATTTAAGAACAGATGGAGGATGCTAGATGGAAAGTCTTAATAATATGCAGCAGGCAGCAGTTCAGTACAAAGAGGGACCGTTGCTTTTGCTTGCAGGAGCAGGCTCTGGGAAGACAAGAGTACTTACTCACCGGATTGCATATCTGATAGAAGAAGGTGTGAATCCATACAATATATTGGCGATAACCTTTACAAATAAGGCAGCGGGTGAGATGAGGGAAAGAGTAGACAGAATTGTTTCTTTTGGTGCAGAAAGTGTATGGGTGTCCACTTTTCATGCACTTTGTGTACGGATTTTACGCCGTTTTATCGATAAATTGGATTATCAGACGAATTTTACGATTTATGACAGCGATGATCAGAAAGCAGTGGTAAAAGCATGCCTTAAGAAACTGAATATGGACCCTAAGCAGTATCCGGAACGCATGCTTATGTCAGAGATTTCAAGGGCAAAAGAAAAATTTATTTCCCCTTCTGAATTTGATCAGGGTGTAAGCGGACAATATCATAAGATGCAGGTTGCAAGAGTATATACCGCATATCAGGAGCAGTTAAAATTAAGTAATGCATTGGATTTTGATGATCTGCTATATAAAACGGTTGAGCTGTTTCAGTTTCACCCAGAGATACTGGAAAATTACCAGGAACGTTTTCGATATATTATGGTGGATGAGTATCAGGATACTAATCATATTCAGTTCCTATTGATTAAACAACTGGCAGCAAAGTATCGGAATCTTTGTGTGGTCGGGGATGACGACCAGTCGATTTATAAATTCAGAGGAGCAAATATTTATAATATTTTGAACTTTGAAGAAGAATATCCGGAAGCAAAAGTGATCAAACTGGAACAAAATTACCGTTCTACAAAGAATATCCTTCACGCCGCAAACGGTGTAATTGCAAACAATGAAGGAAGAAAGGAAAAGGCACTTTGGACAGCACTTCCCGAGGGAGACAAGGTGAAATTTTCACTATGGGATAACGAATATCAGGAAGCAGAAAATACTGTAAAAGAGATTTCCTATCAGCATGAAAAGGAGGGAAGACCGTATAACCATTTTGCGGTTCTTTACCGTACAAATGCCCAGTCTCGTATTTTTGAAGAAAAGCTCCTTATGAGAAATATTCCTTATAAGATTATCGGGGGACAAAATTTCTATGGAAGAAAAGAAGTAAAGGATTTGATCTGCTATTTAAAGGCAATTGATAACGGAAGGGATGATATGGCACTCCGCCGTATTATTAATGTACCGAAACGTGGAATCGGACAGACCAGTCTCGAAAAAATACAGGCATATGCTGATACCTATGAAATGGGTGTTTTCGATGCAATGTTTGAGGTTATGAATATTCCGGGGCTTAGCCGTGCCTCTGCCAAAGTGGAGGGTTTTGTGAATTTGATCATGGATTTTCGGGATATGCTTGCACAAGGAGCATTTATAAGCGAGGTTTATGACCAGATATTAGAGCGTACGGGATACTGGGAAGAGCTGGTGGCAGAACATACAGAAGAAGCGGAAGCCAGAATGGAAAATCTGACAGAGCTTAAAAATAAAATTGTGAAGTATGAAGAGGAAGCAGAGCAGCCTTCCCTGTCAGAATTGTTGGAAGAAATTGCATTGGTTGCAGATGTGGATAGTGTAGAAGAATCAGAAGAAAAGGTTTTGCTTATGACACTCCACAGTGCAAAAGGGTTGGAATTTCCTGTTGTTTTTCTGGGTGGTATGGAAGAAAGATTGTTTCCTAGCGGAATGGCAATGAATTCAGAAGATCCGGATGCAATAGAAGAAGAGAGAAGGCTTTGTTATGTGGGTATTACGAGAGCAAAGGAAAGGCTTTATTTAAGTGCAGCAAGACAGCGGATGATGCATGGATCTGCCAATTATAATCCGGTTTCCCGATTTGTGAAAGAGATACCCGAGAATGTGATTTTTATGAATGGCGATGGTTCTTTTGCAATCCAGAAGCAGAATGAGAACCTGCGTCAGGCAAAGAATAGCATTTCCAAGGCGGGCATGAGTGTGAGCAGCAAGCCGTATTCCTATTCCAATCAGAAAAGCATGGGTTCCAAACCTGCTTTTGGAAAGGAATTCAAAATAGAACCGGTTGTTATCGACTATAAAGTAGGTGATAGAGTAAGGCATATTAAGTTTGGAAATGGAATTGTGACAGATTTGGTATCAGGTGGAAAGGATTATGAAGTCACAGTGGATTTTGAGAAGGCAGGAGTTAAGAGAATGTTTGCTTCATTTGCAAAACTGAAAAAACTGGATTCTTAAAATTCCATTTTTTGCATATTTTTTTATAGTAAATAGATAAAAGATGTGGTATAATAACATTAATGTTCATGTAATGAAGGAACAATATGGAAAGGAAGGTATTACTATGAAAAATTTAGATGATTTAATCAATGCAGCTAAGATTCAAGAGTTAATTAAGCGTGAGAATCCTCAGGAGAAGGCTACAAGAAGAATTTTATGGGTGTTAGCTGTTATCGGAGCAGTTACAGCCATAGCAGGTATTGCTTATGCTGTATACCGTTATTTTACACCAGATTATCTGGATGATTTTGATGACGATTTTGATGATGATTTTGATGATGATTTTTTTGATGATGACGAAGAGGATAAGGTTGTAATAAAGCCTGCTGAAGAATAATTTTGCAATACAAAGTTATATGATAAGAGGGAACTGTTGCATATCTGCAAGAGTTCCTTTTTGTGCGGAGAATGTATTAGGAAGGAAAAACCATGTTATCAGTTATTTTACCTGTATATAATGAAGAGAACAATATTGATAATGCATATCGTGCAATACGGGATCAGCTATCGCCAGAAAATATTGATTTTGAATTAGTGTTTGTAAATGATGGTTCAAAAGATGATAGTTTCGAAATAATTAGAAGATTAACAGAAAATGTTCGGGATGCAAAGATTGTAGGAGTTTCTTTTTCGAGAAATTTTGGGAAAGAAGCTGCTATTTTTTCCGGTCTATCTCATGCAACAGGTGATGTATGTGCGGTCATGGACTGTGATTTGCAGCATCCACCGGAGACCTTGGTTGAGATGTATCATTTATGGGAACAGGGATTTGAGATAATAGAAGGCGTAAAACGTTCCAGAGGAAGGGAAAATATACTGTATAAGGGATTTGCAAAGCTGTTTTATAGGATTATCAGTCGTTCTACCGGAATTGATATGTACCGGTCTTCTGACTTTAAAATGTTAGATCGTAAAGTAGTAAATGAATATATTAAACTGACAGAACGCAACATTTTTTTCAGGGCTCTCTCATCCTGGCTGGGATACAGAAGCACAATTGTTGAATTTGATGTGAAAGAAAGAGTATCAGGAACAACAAAATGGTCTTTAAAATCATTAGTCAAATATGCAATTGGAAGTATTACCTCGTTTACAACAGCACCTATGCAGCTTATCACGATTTCTGGTGTTATATTCCTGATTTTTGCTATTATACTTGGGGTACAGTCTTTTATTAAATGGGCGATGGGACGTGCTCTGGAAGGTTTTACGACTGTAATCTTATTGCTTTTGATTACGGGAAGTCTTATTATGATCAGCCTTGGAATTATAGGGTATTACATAGCCAGAATTTATGAAGAGATAAAGGGGCGTCCAAGGAGCATTGTAGAAGAAATTGTAAGAACATCTGAAGACATAAAATAAAAATATAAAAAATGATAAAAAAATTAAAAAAAGGGGTTTACAAATCAGGTATTATTTGTTAATATAAACAACGTGCTGTTTGGGAGAATTATTTAAGAACAAACAGTAAGATAAAAAAGTCAAAAATAAAGGTTGACAAGGGAAAAGCATTTTAGTATAATAGATGTTGCGTCAGCGATGATACCGTGGAAACGGGGTGTGGCTCAGCTTGGCTAGAGCGCTTGATTTGGGATCAAGAAGTCGCAGGTTCGAATCCTGTCACCCCGACTTTTGACTAATATGCGGGTGTAGTTCAATGGTAGAACACTAGCCTTCCAAGCTAGATACGTGGGT
>CAJUBR010000111.1 GCA_910584695.1 uncultured Lachnospiraceae bacterium | reverse complement strand
GTATTTAATGTGCTGTTACAGGTATTGGATGATGGGCGGATTACTGACTCCAAGGGTAAAACCGTTGATTTTAAAAATACTATTTTAATCATGACCTCGAATATCGGTTCGTCCTATCTATTGGAGGGCATTGATGAAAATGGTGAGATTACGGATAAGGCACAAAAACAGGTGTCTGAAGAATTAAGGCTTCATTTCCGACCGGAGTTTTTAAACCGTCTGGATGAAACGATTATGTTTAAGCCGTTGACTAAGGACAATATTGGCAGCATTATTGATTTACTGGCAGCGGATTTGAACGAACGTCTTGCCGATAAGGAGCTTTCCCTCGTCATCACCGATGATGCGAAGCAGTATATTATGGATCATGGTTATGACCCGGTATATGGTGCGAGACCATTAAAACGTTATTTGCAAAAGAATGTGGATACACTGGTAGCAAGGCTGATTCTTGCCGGAGATGTGAGCGTACAGGATACGATTACCATTGATGTAGAAGATGGCAGACTGGCTGCAAAATAGAACATTTGAAAGAATTCCCCTTTTTTGGATGAAAAGAGTCGTCTGATAAAGGGGGAATTTTTTATTTTCTTTTTGTTAGCCCAATTATAATCACTTAAGAAATTTTTAAGAAATTTATTATGTTTTTTATATTAGGTACTTAGTATAATAAATGGGAATAAAAGAAAAGTTTAAGATCAAAACGGTAAGAGAGGATGAGAGAGATTGGAACCGGAAACTATTTTAATTGTAGATGATAATAAAGAAATCGTATATTCCTTAGGGGAGCTTTTAAAATACGAGGGGTATCAGGTGGTAAAGGCTTATGATGGTATGGAGGCATTAGAAGCATTAGATAATCATCACATTGATTTAATTTTGTTGGATGTTATGATGCCCCGGTTAAACGGTCTGTCCGCATTGATGAAGATAAGGGAAAACTATAAAATTCCCGCAATTATTTTATCTGCCAAGACAGAGGAGAGCGATAAGGTGTCCGGACTGGTATTAGGTGCGGATGATTATATCAGCAAGCCTTATAATCCAGCTGAGCTGATTGCCAGAGTCAAAGCACAGCTTCGCAGATATAATACATGGGGTGGAAGTGCCCCGAAGGAAGATGAAGATACTATTATAAACGGTGGTCTGGTATTGGATCAAAAACAGCGGCTGGTGATTGTAGATGGTGGAGAAGTTAAACTAACGGCAAAGGAGTACTATATTCTTGAACTTTTGATGGAACATCCCGGACAGGTGTTTTCAGCAGAGCAGATTTATGAAAATGTGTGGGGAGAAATGGCAGATTATACGGTGGAGAATACGGTTATGGTACATATCCGCCATATTCGGGAAAAGATTGAAATTGACACAAAGAATCCAAGATATGTAAAGGTGGTGTGGGGAATTGGCTACAAGATGGAAAAATATCAGTAAGAGAATAATAGGATTTTTAAAGGGCTATCGAAAGGAAATGGTTGGTGTTGTATTAACCATGTTTAGTTTGGTATTTTTTTATGGCATGATTCGTTTTCGGAGAGACCATCCGACAGGGGAAGCTGTACTTCTGGGTATTTTAGGAAATAGTTTACTGGGCCTGGGAGTTTTTTTGTGGCTGCGTACCGGTATCCGTTGGAAGTACCGCAATTGGATTCCCAAGGATGAAGGATTTTATGTTGAATGGGGGAAACAATGGAAAAAGCAGCAGGGGAGGCTGTTAGAAGCAGAGATAGCGGCTCTTTTTTTGGCATATTGTTTTTTCTCTTATAATATGCATATGCGGCAAAATGGTATTTTTTATGGACAATATTCCAATTATGCATCAGAATACATGTTATTTGCAACGGTCTTTCTTCAATTTGGTGTCTTTCGGAACTTGTTTCATCATTTTATGAGAGAAAAACTGGATTTGTTTATGGAGTGTATGACAGAAATTAACCGGAAAAATCTAGACAATGCATTGGAGATTGAGCGGAGCAGTCTGGAGAAGGTATCAAGAAGTGACCAGCTAAAGGTTGACCTGATTACCAATGTATCCCATGATTTAAAAACCCCATTGACTTCAATGGTAGGATATATTGAACTAATGAAAAAAGAGGAGTTAAATGAGGTAGTACGTGATTATGTGGAGGTGATTTCTGATAAAGCCGGAAGATTAAAAGAAATGATAGAAAGTCTGTTTTCATTGGCAAAGGCTAGCAGCGGGAATATTGAACTTCATATGGAGTCCATTACGTTGAATCGTTTGATGGAGCAGCTTTTTGCAGATATGGAAGATCAGGTAAAGACCAGTAGTCTGCAATTTGTAAAGCAGTTTACAAAAGAAGATACGAGTCTGCTTACAGATAATATGCATTTGTACCGGATCTGTCAGAATTTGATAGAAAATGCGATTAAATACTCAGCAAAGGGTACAAGAGTTTTTGTAAAAACATTTATAAATAAACAAAATAGTAGAGAAAACCTCTGCTTAGAGATTACGAATACGGCAGGTTATTTGATGGATTTTGATAAAGAGGATATTGTTGAACGGTTTGCCCGTGGAGATAAGGCAAGAAGCAGTGAAGGAAATGGGTTAGGGCTTGCCATTGTCAGTACGTATACCAGTGCTCTGGGTGGGGAATTTGATATTTATGTGGACTGTGACCAGTTTAAGGCAAAACTGTGTTTTCCAAGAGCAGGAGTGGACGGTGATAAGTAATGGATGGGATTGCTGCATGAAGAAATCATTTTCCATTTGTGATAGAACTTCCATGCGGCAACCTCATTTTCTACGCTTTCGTACTGCTTCTGATAGAAGGTATTCAATCTGTCCATTGATAGAACGAAAATCTTCATCTGACCATTTGGCAAGCTCGTTCCAAAGACTGGGGGACAGGCGGAGCAGAATCTGTTTTTTAGCTTTTTCCTTTTCTTTTACTGTTTTTTCCCGTTTTCTGATATTTTGTTCTAATTCTTCGAGACGTTCCATACGTGCCTGTAATTCCGTCTCTTTTTGGATGATATCTTTTTCCGTCATAAGATATTCCTTTCTATTTCCATATGTTAATTTCAGAGGCTATATTAACATATGGATAATATGAAATGGTTACATTTGGTGTGTTAGAGTTTAGATAATCATAGCTGCTTTTATCAATACGAATACGAGTGGGAATAGGGCTGTATTCCTTGGCTATATTTATATAGTAGCGTGTTTTCCTCATGCTGGTTCGGCTAAGAGTCCCAGCTCTATATTCAAGTTCATAGTTACAATTCTCTATCGTTATGGGATTGGAATTTAGAGCCATAATTCCCTTGGAAACAGAGCCGGCTACCAATAAATCAGGTATTATAACCGATATGAGAATCAGGATACCGGGTAGTGTTTTTACTAATCTTTTTTTGATAAGAGCATATATTATCAAAAAGGTAAAGCAGCCGGCTATGATAACACCATTACAAGCCTTAATAATTTCCCGGATTACGCCCTGTCTGCCTATGGCATCAGGAATGTAGAAATCAGTAAATCCTATCACTGCTGCGATTCCCAATAAAATGAATAAAATTAGAACAATGAATCCTTTTCGTCTGGTATCCATAAGTAAATAACCCCCTTCGTTGATTCTAATAAATAGAACTGCTATTGACAACCGGCTGTGCTTCCTTGTTGCCACATAAAACAACAAGAAGGTTGCTGACCATGGCGGCTTTGCGTTCCTCATCTAAAACGACGATTTCTTCTTTGCTAAGCTGATTGATTGCCATATCGACCATACCTACTGCACCTTCAACAATTTTTTTGCGTGCTGCGATCACGGCAGAGGCCTGTTGCTTTTGCAGCATTGCAGCGGCAATTTCTTCAGCGTAGGAAAGATGGGTAATGCGGACTTCCTTTATCTCAATGCCGGCTTCCTGAACTCTTTGCTGTAATTCTTCCCGCATGGATTCTGCAATTTCCTGACTGCTGCCACGTAGTGTCCGTTCGTGCTTTTCTTCATTTTCTTCCTCTTCCAATAGATCATAAGGGTAAAGACGGGTGATTTTACGAATGGTAGAATCACACTGGATAGAGAGATAGGTTCTGTAATTATTTACATTAAATACGGCTTTCGTAGGGTCTACCACTTTCCAGATGACAACGGCACCAATAATAATCGGGTTTCCCAAAGCATCATTGACTTTTTGCTGTTTGTTGTTCAGCGTCATGGTTTTTAAAGATACTTTTTTCTTGATCGTGTCTAAATTCACATTAGTTGATAATTCCTTTCCCTGAATGGAAACCTCTGTACTTGGTTCTTTTTCATCAGTTGCGGGTGCGATTGCACCGGCAAAGGGATTTGTATAGAAAAACCCGGGTGTCTTAATGGTTCCGTAGTAAGTACCAAATAGAGTTAATACAACGGCTTCTCTTGGATTTACTACATGGAAGCCGCCACACATGATAGAAAAGATAACAAATCCTGCAATGCCTAATATGACAAGTATTGTGCCTAAAGCTGGCATTGTGGCAGGAAAGGCAAATGTACAACCAATACAACAGGCTAAACTAGCCAGATAACCGATAATGACTACGAAAAGCATTGTAAATCCGTTTGCCTTTGTAATTTCATGTTCCATAACGTCTCTTTGTTTCCGTTCCTCATTCATAATGTCCTCCTGTTCCTGTACCGATTCGTACATGCGTGATATCATTTTGATATCATTATAATATACTCTATATGTGGAGATGTCAATACATATTTTACTAAGATTTTTATAAGAAAATTTAAGAATTGCTTTTTCATTTTTTAAGAAAGCCTTTTTATGATAATACAGTGAAAAGGAAAGAATAACATAATAAATTATGTTTGAAAATTGAATTGAAAAGGGGATGCTTATGAGAAATCATTTATTAAAAAAATTTTTTTATCCGTTACTGTTGACCTGTATTACAATGATTATACTGTTTTTGCCCTTAAAATCCGGTATGTTTTTCGGTTCAGAAGGGGACTGGTACAGCCAGCATGTGGGGATTGCAGAAAGTTTACGGCAGACAATGTTAGAAACACATTCCCTGATACCCCAGTATATTCATATAGGCGGAGGCAGTAGCATTTATGACTTTGCCTATTATGGACTGCTTAGACCGGATATCCTGTTTTCCTGTCTGGTGCCGGAAATTAATATGAAATATATCATTGCCGGATATGCGGTTTTCGGTGTATTTGCCAGTGTCAATCTGTGTTATTTATGGTTAAAAAGACAGGGGATTTCAAAAAGGTTTGCATTTGCAGGTGCAGTACTACTGGCGTCCTCTTCCTGTTTTTATCATGCACACCATCAGATTATGTTTGTTAATTATATGCCATTCCTGTTTCTGGCACTGTTAGGGGTAGACAGGCTGTTTTTAAAAAAAAGGACCGGGCTTTTGATATTCTCCCTTTTTATGATCTATATTCATAGCTTTTATTATGCCATAGCCTGTCTTTTGGTAATTGGAGTTTATGCTTTGCACCGGATGTTACTGCAATTAGAAAAAAGGGAATATAGAGTAAAAGGCGGCTTCAAACGGATGGCGGCATGCATCAAGGGGCCGGTTGGAAGGCTTACATTATCTGTTATCATTTCCATTGGAATGGCAATGGTACTGTTACTTCCCACTGGACTGGATATTTTATCCAATGAAAAAGATTCGGGAAGTTTTGTAACGGTTCCGGTAAATCCGGTGGACTGGAGTTTAAACGGACTTTTATATTCTCCTTATGGGTGTGGGATGACACTTCTTACCCTGTATTGTATTCTGTGCTCCATAACAAAGAAATGTAAACGTTTTATGTCAGTTACGCTAATGATTTGTGTTTTATTTCCGGCAGTATCTTATGTATTAAACGGTTTTTTGTACACCCGGTCCAAAATTCTGATTCCACTTGTTCCGTTGTTTGTGTTTTTAACGGCAGATACCTTGGAGGAGTTTTATCAGGGGGTCAGTAACCTCACAGCAGGAAAAAGAAACAGTGCTCTTTTGATGAAGGTTGGACAAAAGCCAGCTTTGCTGATGCTTTGTCTGGTATCGGCTTTGCATTCCGCTTGGAAATGGTTGATTTTACTAGAAGGAATTTTCCTTTTCGTATGGATGTTGATTCAGCAGGCAGGTAAGATTTCATGGAGGGGAAAGCGTTGTATATTCTGGACGGTATTGTTTGTTCCTGTTCTTTTAAGCATAAGTATTCATATGAGTGATTCTTATTTAAAACCGGTTTGTTCCAGATTGGGAATTCATATGAACGGAACCTTTTTAAAAGCAGAAGATAACCGGCAAAATCAATTTGACCAAGAAGAAATCGCGGACTTTGCAGAGGATGTTAGATATCGTTTTGATGTACTTTCCAACAGTTTTGTCAATGCAAACACACTTGTAAATGGCAGTATCAATAAAACGGCTATGTATTCTTCTGTTACGAATACGGATTATGCAAAATTTTATTATGACACGATGAAAAATCCCATCAGCCTGAATAACCGGGTGGCACTGGTTCCGAGCCAAAATAGCTGTTTTGCTTATTTTATGGGTTTAAAATATTTGTTAGCGGAAAAGGATAAACTGCCCTATGGTTATAAAACGGTAAAGCAGAAGGGAAATTATATTCTTGCCCAAAATGATGAGGTGTTACCAGTATGTTATGGTACAACTGAGCTGTTTAGTAGCAAAGCTTATGAAAAACTGAATTTTCCAGATACATTAGAAGCACTGTGCAGCCGGACAGTTGTGCCGGTAAATATGGATCAAAGCGTTTCCTATACATCTCATATGCAGGAAGAAAATGCAAAAGAATTTTTTGCAGGGGATAAAGAAGGAAAGCTGCTGC
>CAJUBR010000110.1 GCA_910584695.1 uncultured Lachnospiraceae bacterium | reverse complement strand
TAATCGGGGCTATACCGCCTAATCTGAAATTACTTCCCTCTAACCGTAAACATTTATATTTCAAAGCTTTACAGCGGTTGTTTATTTTATCAACTGTCAAAGACTGGATATAGCACAATTAATACTTCTCCCACCCCGTTCTCTCTTATTCTTTTTCTGTGGTGCTCCCGCCTTCTGATGTGTCAGACTCTTTTGGATTTTCCTCCTGTTTTTCCGTATTTGTCTCCTGTTCCGTTTCACTTTCCTGTGGGTCTGTTGTTACATCTTTATCAGAAGCCGGAGCCAAATTCTCATCCTCGACTGCATCTTCATCTTCAAAATACTCTTCTTCCGGATGTGCCTTTTTGTACTCCTCTTCTGAAATTTCTTTAAACTTGGCATTCTCATATAAGAATTCCGTCACCTTTTCATAGATGAGTTCATACCCTATTTCTTCCTTGCTATAATCCTCTAAAAAATCTTCCTCGCTTTCATACCCATACTCGGAATAATTATCTTTAACGAAGGTATTGATTTCTTCTTCGGTACAGTCAATCTTCTCCTTTTGTGCAATAACACCAACCACCAGCTCATAATTTACATTCGCTTTAATATCCTCTTTTTTGGAATCCTCGTCAATTCCCATTAGCTTCAGATAATCTTCTAATTCCATTCCATACATAGCAGCATTATATTCATTGCTACTATCATAGTTCTCTTCGCACTGCTTATAAAGTTCTTCCGGATATCCGTCAAACTCGGAATTATCAACCAGATAAGCCATGATACTGTCAATGGCTTCAAATTTATAGGACTCATCTTTGTATTCTTTCAGTTCTTTTTCAACAGCAGCTTCATAATCTGCAATAGAATCATAATCTGTATTTTCTTTTACAAATGTCTCATTATACTCTGGAAGATTTTCTAATGTAATCTCATTTATCTTAACATCCAGGGAAAGTTTTTTTCCTACATCTTCTTCCTCAGCATAATCTTCCGTAAGAACCACATCAACCTTCTTATTTTCACCGGTCTTCATTCCGATCAAAGCCTCTTCCAATTCAGGATACAAATATCCTTCTCCGACAAGGATATCTTCCTCTTCACTGGAATAATCCTCCGCTTCTTTTCCATCCATAGTTGCCGTGTAATCGATATTGGCATAATCTCCAATCTGAATTCCCCGATCCGTGATTGGATCATAGGTCACAAAATCATACATCCGGCTTTCTACTTCCTCCTGTATTTCTTCCTTTGTCACACCGGTTTTGACCTTTTCCGCCTCTACCCCCTTATATTCACATATTTTAACATAATCCGAATAATCTACATCTAATAAATACTTTGATGATTTTCCGCAACCTGTCATTGCCGAGAGTACCATAATCCCGGTTAGTCCTAAAGCTATTTTCCTCTTCATCCTGTTCTCCTTTTATCCTATTTTCAAAACATTGTACGGTGCATATGTCATCTTATATTCAGACAAATACCTATAGAATGTATCATGATTTTATAAAATTGTAAAGAAATCCACAAAATGTTCATTTTTTTATCTGTCATTTGGTTCTTTTTAAGAAATACCATTTAAGGCAGCATGTATCCGGCTGCCTGATACAATTCATACCACTCTTTTCTGTTTAGACGGACTTCCCCTGCTTTGCACAATTCTCTTAAATGTTCCTGATTCATTGTTCCTGCAATCACCTGAATCTTTGCTGGATGCCTTAAGATCCATGCAATGGCAATCGCCGTTTTTGTCACACGATACTGCTTTGCGATGCGGTCTAAAACAGCATTTAATTCCGGAAATTTCTCATTTTCTACAAAATTACCTTCAAAAAATCCATATTGCAGAGGCGACCATGCCTGAACCGTAATCCCATGGAGTCTGCAATAATCCAGTACTGCTAAATCCCGCTGAATACTTCCTTCAAAATTTGTATTGGTTTCAATCCCCTGGCATACCATTCCCGCATGCATCAACCCAAACTGCATCTGATTTACCAAAAGAGATTGTTTGCATGCAGATTGAAGCATCTCTAATTGTGCCGAGTTAAAATTACTAACACCAAACTGCCTTACTTTTCCACTCTTTTCCAATTGCAAAAAGGTTTCCGCTATTTCATCCACATCCATCAATGCATCAGGACGATGTAATAATAATAAATCAATATAATCTACCTGCAGGCGTTTCAAGCTGTCCTCTACAGAAGACAGGATATGTGCTTTGGACAAATCATAATATCCCTCCCGAATTCCGCATTTTGTCTGAATACGCATTCTTTCCCGCATTCCTTTATTTTCCGTCAGGACCTTTCCAAAAATTTCCTCACTTCTTCCGTTTCCATATAGATCTGCATGATCAAACAGCGTAATGCCCAGGCTAAGTGCTGTATCAATCAATTTCGCCGCCTCCGGAACGGATAGTGATCCCATACGCATGCAGCCAAGTGCGATCCGGCTGGCATCCATATCTGAATTTCCCAGATTTATAGCCATATTACCGCCTAACGGCTTAATCCCAGTCCTTTCATATCCAATCTTATCCGCCAATTTGTTCGCCATTTTCATTAATAAGTTCTTATGCGTTTTCGTTGCATGATAGTAGATATTCTCAACCCGTGCTGCAAACTTTTCTGTAGAAAACCTTTCTACACTGTTTTGTGCATTTTTCCTGTAGTCAATACTGTCTTGATCCCAGAGTATATGATCAAGCCCTGTTTCAAATGTTTTTCTGTCCTCAAACCCATAACCGTTTTCTCCCTGAAATAATACACCATCCAGACACGGGTCCATTCTTGCAACAATCGGTGTTCCGGATGCAAGTGCCTCTATATACGTCAGACCTTGCGTTTCACTGGTAGAGGCAGATACAAACACATCCGCAATCTGATAGTAGTGCGTAATTTCATCCCACGGCTTTGCACCTGCAAATATAATCTGTTTCCGACATTTTAACCCCTTTGCCTTTTTCTCCAAAGTTCCTCTGTATGGTCCGTCTCCAATTAATAAAAATATTACATCCTTATGTTGTTCCATATAATGATTCAAATACTGCATCACTTCGTCAATATTCTTTTCTTCTGAAACCCTCCCAAGATATAATATAACCTTATTATCCTTTGGTATTCCAAGGGAACTCTTTCTCTTTGCCTTTTGTATCTCACTGTCTCGTGCAGCAAACCGGCTAAGATCAATTCCGGTGGGAATGACATTAATATCCGGTTTTACTCCATAATACCGCATTAAATCCGCAACTTTTTCAGTTGGCACAATTAATTCTTCGGCACCGCGTACACTGAACTTACTAAACCTCTTCACTAGTTTCTTCGCACGTTCCTCTTTTGAAATATATTTCTTTATATAATGAGTATAATCCTCATAAATGGTATGATACGTATGCACAACCGGTATAAACAACTCATGTGCCATGATTCTTCCAAACATACCAATTGCAAATTCCGTATTCGTATGAATAATATCCAATTTCATCTTATGAATCTGTACCGCAATTTTCGGATGATAAAATAATCCGATTCTCCTCTCAGGTATAAAAGAGCATGCTGTTGACGGTACCCGGAATACTCCTTTTTCATCTGCTGGTGCTCCCGGTGTCTTTGTTGTTATAACGTACACATTATGTCCCTTTTTCTCTAATTCCTTCTTCAATAAAAATACTGAATTTGCCACGCCATTGAGTTCCGGATAGTACGTATCAGTAAATAATCCTATATTCATAAAAATCTTCTCCTATCTAAGTTTATCATCAAGTATATACATTTATAACAATTTTATAATTTCTTATTTTAATATATTTTCCCTAAAATGTCTTATTAATTTTTTATTAAAAAATGACAAGCTAAAAAAGGCTGTCATGCCATACATTTTCATTAATCAAATGTGTTAGCATAACAGCCTTTTTCCATATTAAATGCTTCCAGACTCTCCCTTGCAGCTTCCAGACATTCTTTCATTTGAGGGGAAAGTTCTCCACACTCTCCTTTCATCAGTTTGTAAAATGCCTCTCTTGGAGCAAAAGCTTTTTTATTCACTGTTGCATTTACAAGTATATCATACATATCTGCCAGACCGACAATCTGTGACTCAATGGGAATCTCATTCTTTTTTCTTCCCTCCGGATATCCTGTTCCGTCGTACTTTTCATGATGATATCGGCAAACATTATAACAGATTATCCAATCTTCATCTTCCTTCGTTTCCAATACCGCTTTCATAATTTCACTTCCCCTTATGGTATGAGTTTTTAGGAGTTCCAGTTCATCTTGAGAGAGCTCACCCGGTCTGCCAGTAATAAAATCCGGTATAATGATCTTCCCCACGTCATGCACCTGTGCTGCTTGAACAATCATTTCAATCTTATCTTTTGTCATATCTGCGTCCGGATATAAATCTGCATATTGCCGTGCAAGAATTTCTGTATATCCTTGTACATATTGTATATGCTTTACCGATTCTACATTCCGGTTTGCAATAATATCCTGCAAAATGTCAAGCAAATTGTTATAGCGTTCCTCTAGTTTAGCCAGCCTTTCTTTCTCTCTCTGTTTCCTCATGTCCGACACTGTATGATACCTATATTGGTAAAGCTCAAGTATATTATTTATACGTTTTTCAATGATGGAATCTACAAAAGGTTTACATATAATATCTACCACTTGAAAACCACATTCTAATTCTGTTAATTCCTGCTTCTTTTCATCTGTTATCAGAACGACCGGAACCTGATCTATACAGTTTTGTTCTTCCAAATACCGTGCCAGCTCATATTTGTCATCTTCATGCATAGAAACACCAAAAAACAATATTGCCATATCATTGAGATGGTCTTCTAAATAGCATATTGCCTCTTTACTATTTTCAGCTTCTATAATGCGATACTTCTTCTCAAAAATCTGTTTTAAAAATGCAGTTTCTTTTTTAACATTGCCAACAACAAGCATTGTTTCTTTCATACTTAAACCTCTTGTTTTTCTACCGCTTCCGCTCTTTTTCTGGCAGCCTCAATTTCAGCTCTCTTCTTTGCATCATCTTCAGCGGCTTCCCGATTCAAGCGATCTATGATTTCCTGTGCACGCTGCATATCTTCCTGTTTTTTTGTATCCGTTTCTTCAAGTGCATTCTCCCGAATCGCCTTTCCCTCTTCAATAAATGCATTCACATTAACCTGGTTGGCATTCATAATTGCAGCAATCCGCTCCTGCTCCTGATTTTTCTTCCGCATATCTTCTATCTCTTTCCGGGCTTTTTCTTCCTCCTCCTGTTTTTCCCGTTCTAACCGTTTTAAAATCTCCAGAGCATCCTGATTACTGCCGGAATCCAGATCGTTCTCCTCCTTCACCGTCTCCTTTCGGTCAGCTTTTTCTTCTATGTATGCTTTTTCCTGTGCCGTCTCCTTCGCCCCACTATCTGTTTTTCTTTTCATCTCCTGTTCATTTAAAGAATTCCCTGCCTCGTTGTTGTTAAGATGAAAAACCGGCAGAATCACCTGCTGCCACCATTTAATCACGTGTCCTTTTACACTCTTAAAAAAACCTCCCCAATGCCAGAAATCCATATTGCATCCTCCTCAATTCATTCATCATATTTTTCAAAAGCTGTCCAATCCTCTATTCCTAATATTATTGACTATCATATCATAATTTCTATCAAAAGAGAAGTATTAACAAAATTCAGCCCATTACCAAATACGCAAAATATATCGCATACGTTAACAGCATGATAATCCCGACCGGTCGCTTTAATTCTTTATCTTTTAGCACACCTATCCACAACATCACACCGGCAGCAATCGCAACAACGGAATCTATCATAAAACTTCCTTTAAAAGCCACAGGTGTAATCAGGGCGGTTGTCCCAACAACAAATAAGATGTTAAATATGTTGCTTCCCACGATATTTCCAATTGCAATATCTGCTTTTCCTTTTCTGGCTGCTGTAACAGAAGTAACCAATTCAGGAAGCGAAGTTCCGAAGGCTACAATCGTAAGACCAATCAGACGGTCATCCATTCCCAATGCGGAGGCAATTTTCGAAGCATTGTCAACAGTCAGGTCTGCACCTAAAATAATGCCGGCTGCTCCCACAATCAATAAGATAATCTGTAACCATAACGCCCTTGATTTTTCTTCCTCTTCTCCCTCATTGCCGTTTCCCTTCTTTGCCATTTTAAACAGGTAAACAAAATATATAAGAAATAACACCCATAGAACAATGCCTTCCCAAAATACAATCTGGCTTCCGGTCATACCTAATACTAATAGTATACCTGTAATGATCAGCATAAACGGAATTTCATATTCCACGGTTGACTTTTGAACTGCAATATTTGTAATTACCGCCGTAATACCAAGAATAACCAAAATATTCATAATATTACTTCCTACAACATTACCAATCGTAATTCCGGCATTCCCGGTCTTTGCCGCTGTAATACTCACTGCTGCTTCCGGTGCTGACGTCCCCATCGCAACAATCGTAAGACCGATAACCAATTGCGGAATGCCAAATCTGGCTGCAATTCCGGCTGCACCATCCACAAACCAATCCGCTCCTTTAATCAGCAGAACAAAACCCAAAACCAACCATACCACTGCTAATAAAATCTCCATCTTTCTTTTTGCACGCTGCTACGTGCACTCCTTTCCTCAATATAAAATTCTAGGTAATTGCAAAACTCTTTATTTTTAAAATCTAGTTGTGCAATATAGACAATATCATAAACAGGGTGCTTTGGAACCGTTGGTACTTGCATTGAGTACTTGGCGAGGTTCCTTCTAGCCTAGTATGAAAGCACACTTGCACACTTTGCGAGGTTTTTTCGAGCTTAGTGGGCATAGTGTTGCATTGCTTATGTACCATTACGAGCGACAAGCAGTGCAAGCGTGCCCAGTGTTGATATTGT
>CAJUBR010000109.1 GCA_910584695.1 uncultured Lachnospiraceae bacterium | reverse complement strand
GTGCCTTCCCCAGTCTTTTATCTGTCTTTCAGGGAAAAAATCTGTACGTCGGGAATTGCGATTTCCTATATGCCAACAAACCGTGCATAATAAATGGGGTATTGTAGCAACACCATAGTACCAATCCCTCAAACATAAAGCAGCAAAGGACGCAGGGACCAATGTTTCAGATCACAGTCTGGTTATAATAAAATAAAAAGAAATGGAGGTTGATGATGAAGACAATCGCAATCATCGACGATGATGTTCATATTGGGAATGTATTGACAAAAATCTTAGAGAACGAAGGATATGGTGTTATGCGTGCCTATTCCGGTACAGAAGCACTCTATCTTCTTTCCCGAAAGAAGCCGGATTTGATTCTTCTGGATCTTATGCTTCCCGGACTTTCGGGAGAGGAAGTGTTGTCTCATGTTAAAAACATACCTGTCATCGTCCTTAGTGCAAAGGTGGATGTTCAGGATAAGGTAAACCTTTTGCTTGGAGGTGCGGTTGACTATATGACCAAACCGTTTGATCCGGATGAACTTCTTGCCCGCATTATAGTAGGACTTCGCAAAACGGAAATTGCAGATGATTCCACCGTACTCGTAGCAGATGACTTAACACTGGATGTTTCATTGCAGGAGGTTACAGCAGGGAACCGACTGGTCAAACTGACACGGACAGAATTTGCTATCCTGAAATTATTGATGATGAATCCGAAACGTGCCATATCAAAAAGTGTTCTGTTGGATCGCATCAGCATTGACACTCCAGATTGTACGGAACGGTCATTAAAACAGCACATCAGTAATCTACGGAGAAAATTGCAGGAGGCGACAGGCGGGGATTATATTGAGACTGTATGGGGTATCGGATTCAAACTGGCAGAGAAGAAATCTTGACCAGATCTTGACGCTTTTCTGACCGCTTTCTTGACTTCCGTATGATATTCTTTAGATGAAAGTAGGAGAAAAAATAGATATAAAGTGATATGGAGGGAAAGCGTAAAATGAATATTGTAGAAGCACAGGGTCTATGTAAATATTATGGTAAAGAAAATAATTTGGTCAAAGCGGTTGATGGCGTGGATTTTGGTATCAAGCGTGGAGAATTTGTTGCTATTGTTGGAATGAGTGGTAGTGGAAAATCTACGCTGCTGTATATGTTAGGGGGATTGGAGCAGCCTACCGATGGAGAAATTATTTTGGATGGCGCCAAAATATATGAAATGGATAGCGAGGATATGGTTGCTTACAGAAGAAAAAATATTGGTTTCATCTTTCAAAGTTATAATCTTATTCCTGTTATCAATGTACTGGAAAATATCACTCTGCCAGTAGAGCTGGATGGTACAAAAGTGGATAAAGAGTATCTATCGGAAATCATAGACTTTCTGGGGATTCGTGACAAATTATATGAAATGCCCAATAATTTGTCAGGGGGACAACAGCAGCGAGTTGCTATAGCAAGGGCATTGATAGCAAAACCTCAGATTGTCCTTGCTGATGAACCGACGGGGAATTTGGATAGTAAGACAAGTGAGGATGTGATGGCACTTCTTAAAATGACCAGTGAAAAATTTAACCAGACTATTATCCTGATTACCCATAATAATGAAATCGCTGCATTGGCAGACCGTAGAATTACAATAAGAGATGGAAAAATAATAGCTTAAGGGGGGGAATCTACGGTGAAAATAGAAAGAAAACTATCAAATAAAAAAATGACGGAAGGTAAAACCAGAAATGTGATATTGGTAATAGCGATTGCACTGACCACTGTTATGTTTACGGTGTTAATGACGATATTCAGTAGCATTTCAGACTCACAGCAAAAAGAGGAAATGCGGCTGAATGGTTCGACATCATTTGCGACGATAAAGTATATTTCGGATGATGATTATGAAATACTACAGCGGGCTTTTGGAAATGGAAATGTTGGATATCGTTTATTTATATCATCTCAAATAAATAATGAATCTTTATCAGGGCCGCCAATTGAAATGTCTTATATGGATGAAAATTACATGTTAACGCATTTCTGTACTCCTTCTGTGGGCACAGTGCCAATGAAAGAAAATGAAATTATATGTGACAGTAAAACTTTAGAAGAAATGGGTGTGAAGGCGGAAATTGGAAACACGGTATCTTTGGAATTTATTATGAGAAACCGGTTATATATAATAGATTTTAAAATTGCAGGAATTATACAGTCCGATGCATACAGTAGGCAAAGTATTATTGTTTCCAAGGCGTTTGTCGATAAATATGCTACTGAATTGGAGAATACGTACTTGGTTGACGGTGAATATTCTGGAGTTCGGATGATGGATATTAAGATTGATAATAAAATATTTCCATTACGATATTTCACTGACAAGTTGAATGAATGTGGTTATACCATGGAGAATCAGACAGGGAATTTTTTGGATGCAAGTATAAATCCGGCATATGAGACGCAGGTCTCCGTAGATATATCAACTATGATAGGCATAGCTTTAATTGTTTTTCTATTGATGTTCACGGGATATTTAGTCATCTATAACATATTCGAAATATCTATTACACAGGATATCCATTTTTGGGCACTGCTCAGAATGATAGGGACTGACAAAAAAACAATTATCAGGATTGTAAGGCATCAGGCCTCCATGCTGATGATATTAGGAATTCCGCTTGGTATTGTGATTGGAGGCGTATTGGGCAATATTTTGTTTCCGTATATCGCAAGGACAACAACAATAAATGAGGGGTATTATCAATATGGAATTAAAGTTTATGCGATATTGTTTACGGTAATCTTTGTTGCTATGACTGTATATTATAGTGCAAAAAAATCGGTCAGAACAGCTGTCTCAATCTCACCAGTAGCCGCATTGCGGTGTACGGATGGGGAAGTAACAATCCACAAAAAGAAAAGAAAAGTAAAAAAAGGAAGTTTAGAAAAGCTTGCTGCAGCTAATGTTGGAAGAAACAAAAAAAGAATGATTTTAGTTATCGTTTCATTAAGCATTAGCCTGATCCTTTTTAACTGTACGTTTATTCTGGCAAATGGGATAGACAGGGAGAAATATTTGCAGAGCAAGATGAAATCAGATTTTGTAATAGGAAATAGTAATTATTTTAACGTAAATAAACATTTTCGGACAAATGATGATGCTTTGGACGAAGCTGTTATAAATGAAATTAACAGGCAGGAAGGCTTCTTACAGGGAGGGGCTATGTATGCCTGCACACCGATGGGAGAGTCATTGTTTGAGTATCCCGACTGGGAGCAGCACAGTGAGACTGATAAGGAAGGCAACCAATATATCAGAATCAGCACAGGTGCCAGGTACAAATCCAATAATGGTATGATTAGCTGTCAGTTATATGGAGCAGATGATTATGTGCTGTCTAATTTTGAGATAACAGAGGGGACAACAGACATAGAAGAATTACTCCGTAAGATGGGTTCTGGAGAATATATTATTATGAGTGCTGCCGGGTCTTCAGAATTTGCTGTTGGAGATACAGTTACAATCGTATTGGATGGGCAGAAATATCAATATACACTTCTGGCGAAAATGAATCGGGGAAGAACAGAATATTGCCAATTTACTACTAATGGATTTTGTTATTACTTAAGCAGTGATGAACTCCGAAAAATCAGTAATGCGACATTGATGAATTATTCTTTTGATGCAGCAGATATTGATCAGATGGAAGAATATATTGATAGCCAATGCAGCAATGAATGGCTAAGCATGTCTTATATATCTGCGAAGACATATTACACTTCCTTTGACAGCTTGAAATCAGAATTCTGGATTGTTGGCACTTTTATGAGCGTAGTTATTGGGGTAATAGGGATTGTTAATTTTGTCAATGTTATTTTGACATCTATTATAAGCAGAAAAAAAGAAATAGCCACGATGCAGAGTATTGGGATGCAGGGAAAGCAGTTACGGAAAATGCTTTGCACAGAAGGTATTATTTTCTCTCTGTCAGCGTTATCAGGTTCACTTGCCCTGGGTGTTGTTTTGATACCATTGGTTTCTAATGTGTTTGCAGGGTTGGTCGAATACTATGCCGGATATATCACGATGACACCAATGATAGCGATTTGGATAGTATATTTTATTGTTTCAATTATAGTTCCTGTTTATGGTAAGCAGATCATTTCCAGGGATTCGGTAATAGCACGAATCAGGCAGGAATAACACTGGCAATATTTGAGCACTACATTTAATTTTAGGAGATAAAATATTATGGATTATGTGCTGACAACAAACTGTCTGGACAAGAGATACAGGAATTTTCAGGCATTAAACGGGCTTACAATGCATATTCCCAAAGGGGCTATTTATGGATTTGTTGGGAAAAACGGTGCCGGTAAGACGACTCTGCTCCGCCTGGTCTGTGGATTACAGGAGCCTACTTCTGGCAGTTTTACCTTGTATGGAATCCGTAACGATGAACGGGACATTGTGAAAGCAAGGCGCCGCATAGGGGCAGTGGTGGAGACTCCGTCAATTTATCCGGATATGACAGCTGAGGATAACTTGAAACAACAGTATTTGGTTCTTGGGTTGCCTTCCTTTGAAGGATTGCGGGATATCCTGAAACTGGTGGGGCTTGGAGAAACCGGTAAGAAAAAGGTGAAAAATTTTTCTTTGGGCATGCGCCAAAGGTTGGGAATTGCTATAGCGCTGGTGGGAGATCCGGATTTTCTGATATTGGATGAACCCGTTAATGGTCTTGATCCCCAGGGAATTGTAGAAGTGCGTGAATTGATCCTGAGACTGAACCGCGAGAGACAGATTACGGTGTTAATCTCAAGCCATATCCTGGATGAACTTGCCAAAATTGCAACATATTATGGGTTTATCGATAGTGGCAGAATATTAAAAGAAGTGAGCAAGGCGGAACTGGAGGCTGCGTGTCGCAAATGCATCCATGTAGAAGTAACGGATACGAAGGTTCTTGCCCATATATTGCATACTGCAAATGTTGACCATAAAATTCTTTCTGCTACATCTGCGGAAATATATGCAAAAGTAAATATATCCAAACTTGCTGCAGAGCTGGCAAAGGAAAACTGCGAGATTTTTTCCATGCAGGAAAAGGATGAAGATCTGGAGAGTTATTTTTTTTCATTGGTAGGAGGTAGCAGTTATGAGTAGAATATTTTTTGCTGAGCTTCGCAGGTTATTCCATTTCAGGCTTTACTATATTGAATGTGCGGCAGTCGTCCTGTTTTCGGTACTATATTTTAATCCGCCGGTTATTGATAGTTTTTTGTTTTATATTATGATTGTAATCGGAGCATTCTCTGCTATTTGTGTTTCGCAATTTATTGGAATGGAATATTCTTGTGGAACAATCCGCAATAAGCTGGCTACGGGACATACCAGAATGGAGATTTATTTGGCTCAGCTTATTTTGCATATTTTCGCTGCTGTCATTTTGTTTCATTTATCTGTTTTGACTACTATAATTGCAGGGGCAATATTTAACTGGACATATTATTTTTCTGTTCAGACACTTTTTGCTTATTATCTTGCGTGTATATGTACTATCATTTTCATCACTGCGATATCTGTGTTTGTGTCGATGCAAAGCAGCTCAAATCTGTCAAGCTTAGTGATTCTTCTTGTACTGTATATTGGACTAAGTATGATGGGTACCAATTTTCACAGTGCTTTGCGGGAGCAGGAAATGAGCATGACGGATACATCACAGGTGGAAAACTCTTTGGATGAACACTATATGGATGCCAGAACCCGGATGGGTTTTGAATATCTGCTGCTTATCAATCCATATGGCCAAGCGACTTATGAAAGTATGCCTATATTTGAGAGTCACGGGGAATATTTACCAATGCAGATTCTGAAAAATCCATTCCCTAAAATATTTCTATTTTCTGCGGTGGAAAGTATAGGTATAACGGCTGCTGGAATTTTATCATTTAGGAAAAAGGCAATCAAGTAAAGGGATAAAAGAATGGTCTATAGTCTTGTCGGTATATTAGTGGTCATCATAATAATGTTATCAATAAAAATATATCTCATGGAAAAATCTGTTAGAGAGATCATGGAAGCATTTGCTGACAGGCTTAAGACCGATACAAATATCCTTATTGATATTTCCAGTCGTGATAAGAACATGCGGGAACTGGCTGACCGGATCAATACAGAGCTTCGCCTGCTTCGTAAAGAACGCCGCTGTTATCAGCAGGGAGATCAGGAACTGAAAGACTCCGTGACAAATATTTCACATGACCTGCGTACTCCGCTGACAGCAATCTGTGGTTATCTTAATCTTTTGAAACATGAAGAAAAAAGCGCGGCCGTGGATGAGTATCTTGCACAGGTTCAGAACCGGGTAGATGTGATGATAAGCCTGACGGAAGAAATGTTTCGCTATAGTATAGCCGCATCTTCCTATGAGCTTAAGAGGGAGAGAATAAATGTTGTCAGTGTGTTGGGGGAGAGCCTGCTGTCCTTTTATGGGATGATGCAGGAAAAAGGTATTCAGCCAGTGATAGCCATGCCAGAGGAACCTGTCTGGCGAATGTTGGATGTAAGTGCATTAAACCGTATTTTTTCCAATATCATAAGCAATGCTTTAAAACATTCAGACGGAGATTTGTTTGTTGATATGAAAGAAAATGGCACCATAACATTCTCCAATACGGCACAAACCTTAAATTCGGTGATTGTGGGCAGGCTGTTTGAACGTTTTTATACTGTAGGAACAAACTATTACTCCACAGGCTTAGGGCTTTCTATTGCAAAGTTACTGACAGAGCGAATGGGCGGACAGATAAGCGCTGAGTACAAAGGGGAAATGTTATACATTACAGTACAGTTTTAAATAATAAGTGAAATATCTATCTAAAACGGGACCTGTTTAAGAAAGATATTAAAGTAATGCAAATATTGCTGTATTTATAGTAAAATAGGTTATTAAATCACAAATCGTCAAAAGGAGGCAGGAACCAATGCTTCAGATAGCAGTCTGCGAGGACGAAAAGGCGGACAGGGATAATCTCACAGGCATCCTGAAAC
>CAJUBR010000108.1 GCA_910584695.1 uncultured Lachnospiraceae bacterium | reverse complement strand
TAAGTACCGATCATTCCTACTGCTTTTTCAAGAAGGTAGGCTATGCCACCACATAAAATGCCCCCGCCAATCTGGTTTCGATATCCGTCTAAATAAAGGTTCCCCATCGAAAAATCATCCAGTCCTGCAACTAACTGTCCGATCATGCCAAAACATAACAATACACAGGAGCCAAAAATAACTTTGTGAACCGCCCGTTTTTTGTATTCATTGATATGTAGAAAAAATGCTGCAAACATTACAGCCAATGGAAGAATATATTCTATAATCCCAAATACCCCAAAGAAAAACCAGCTAATATGATTAATAAAACCGCACAGTCCAAAATTACCAAGTTCCAAAATCAGCATAACTGCACATAAAATCCAGATCACAATTTCTGTCCGGTAGGACACTTCCTCCGACTCGCTGTTTTTTTGTTTTCCTTTTCCTGAAGTCTTTTCTGATTTCTTCTTATATGAAGTTTGTTTTTTATTCTGATTCTTACTACCAGCCAAGCTGATAACCTCCTCTATTTCTTTCCCTCTTATTTATCGCAGACCTTCTGTCACCAAATCGTATGAAAACCCGCAATAACCTATATATTACTATTTTTTTTCTGATTTATCAAGCCATATAAACATTGAAATGCCTCATGAATTCCTCCCACCTCATCAATCAGCCCTTTATCGACTGCCTCTTTTCCTACTAAAACACTGCCTACATCCTTGGCAAGTTCATTCGTATTAAACATAATCTTTTTCATGGCTGCGGTTCCTATCTTCGAATGGTTACAGGTAAATGAAATGATACGGTCCTGCATTTTATCTATATACTCGTAATTATGTTTTACACCAAGAACTGTCCCGTTCATCCGGATGGGATGTACAACCATCGTTGCAGTCGGAACAATAAACGAATAATCCCCGGATACGCTTAAGGGTACTCCAATGGAATGTCCCCCTCCAAGCAATAACGTTACAACCGGAACGGAAAGAGAAGCTATCATTTCTGCAATGGCAAGCCCTGCCTCTACATCCCCACCCACTGTATTTAATAAAACCATCATACCGTCTATCTTTTCATCCTCCTCCAGCCATGCAAGTTCCGGCAGAACATGTTCGTATTTTGTACTTTTCACGGTTGGTCCGAGGCATTGATGCCCTTCTATTTCACCAATTATATTCAATAAATGAATCTTATATCCATATGCATTTCCCTGTAAATTCAATTGTCCGTTTTCCTTAATCTGCTGTCCTGCATTCTGTTCCAACTCTGTTTCAGAAAGCATCTCTTTACTAACTTTTTCCTGTTCCATATAAATGCCTCCGTGTTCTATTTTTTATGACAATCAAAAAGGAAGAGATTTTTCCCTTCCTCTTTAGTATTGCAAAAAAATAATTTTTTATTCCCGTTACAAATAACGACAGACAATGTATCCTGCAGCGATTCCTACCAGTATTCCGCCTATTACCTGTATGGGAGTATGCCCCACATACTCCTTTAAAATAATTTCCGGCCATTTATTCCTGTCTGCTTCTTTTAAATTCTGCCTGATTTCTTCATTTTTCAGAAAAAAATTCAATATAACAGCCTGTTTTCCTGTCTCCATTCTTACATTCATTGCATCATACATCACAATCAATGCCAGAATGGCGGCACACGGAAATTCAAAACCGGTAATCCCCTTACAATATACCGTTGCATACATAAGACCTACAACCAATGCAGAATGGGAACTTGGCATTCCTCCGCTTCCTATCATTCTTTCCAGATTGAATTCTTTATTCATAATAAAATGAACCAGGGTTTTTAACACCTGTGCCACAAACCAGCCAAAAATCGGTGCCACCAGCATCTTATTATGAAGCAGAACCTGAATTTGTTCCATGCTTTCCCCTCTTTCAAATCCTATAAAAAGGACTATCGCACTCATCCTTTCGGCTTCGACAGTCCTTTTTTATTTCTTACATCTCTTCCTCTACTGCATCTTTCAGGCTTAAGCTGATTTTACCCATACGGTCAATCTCAAGTACCTTAACTTTTACCGTATCTCCGATATTTACAACATCCTCCACCTTAGCGACTCTCTCTTTTGATAGCTTAGAGATATGAATCAAACCATCCTTATTCGGCGAAAGTTCTACAAAAGCACCAAAATTCATAATACGGACCACTTTCCCTTCATAGATGTTTCCAACCTCAATCGGATCAACAATCGAATGAATCATCTTGACAGCCTGATCAATGCCTGCCTGATCCACACCACAGACTGCAACCGTTCCATCATCATCAATATCAATTTTTACACCGGTTTCTTCAATAATATTGTTAATTGTCTTACCTCGCTGACCGATAATCTCACCAATCTTTTCCGGATCAACCCTCATCTGACAAATCTTAGGAGCCAGAGCACCAACAGTATCTCTCGGCTGGGCAATCGCTTTTGACATTACCTCATCCATAATATACAATCTTGCTTCTCTGGTTCTTCGGATTGCCTCTTCGACAATCGGTCTTGTCAGACCATGAATCTTAATATCCATCTGAATGGCAGTAATTCCTTCCTTCGTACCGGTTACCTTAAAATCCATATCCCCAAAGAAATCCTCTAATCCCTGAATATCTGTTAAAACAATATAGTCATCATCAGAAGCACCGGTTACCAGTCCACAGGAAATACCGGCAACCATTTTCTTGATTGGTACACCTGCTGCCATTAATGACATACAAGAAGCACATGTGGATGCCATAGAAGTAGAACCGTTAGACTCAAAGGTTTCCGATACCGTACGGATGGAATACGGAAATTCTTCCTCAGAAGGAAGCACCGGAATCAATGCACGTTCTGCCAAAGCACCATGTCCAATCTCTCTCCGTCCCGGTCCTCTGGATGGTTTTGTTTCTCCTACCGAATAAGAAGGGAAATTATACTGATGCATATATCTCTTGGAAGTCTCCAGTAAATTAAGACCATCCACCTTCTGTGCTTCAGAAAGCGGTGCTAATGTGGTCACATTACAAATCTGTGTCTGTCCACGGGTAAACATAGCGGAACCATGTACTCTCGGAATAATATCTACTTCCGCAGCCAACGGACGAATTTGTGTAATGGCACGTCCGTCCGGACGCTTGTGATCCACCAGAATCATCTTGCGGACCGTCTTCTTCTGATACTGGTAAATCGCCTCACCAAGTACTGCAAGCCATTCCTCATTTTCTGCAAAAGCTTCCTCTAATTTCTCGGTAATCTGGCGGATATTTTCTTCTCTCACCTGCTTCTCATCCGTAAATACTGCTTGTTCCATTTCTTCCGGTGGAACAAGCTCTTTTATCGCTGCAAATAATTCTTCTGGAACCGCACAACTTGTATAAGAATGTTTCGGTTTACCGCACTCTGCAACAATTTTATTGATAAATGCAATTACCTGCTGGTTTAACTCATGTGCCGCATAAATCGCCTCGATCACCTTATCCTCCGGAACCTCATTTGCCCCGGCTTCAATCATGATCACTTTCTCTGCGGTAGAGGCTACCGTAAGCTTCAAATCCGATACCGCATTCTGTGCTTCATTTGGATTAAATACAAATTCACCATCAATCAGACCGACCTGTGTCGTTGCACACGGACCATCAAATGGAATATCGGATATTGCAGTTGCAATTGCAGAACCCAGCATGGCTGTAAGCTCCGGTGAACATTCCGGATCTACAGACATAACAAGATTATTAAGAGTTACATCATTACGATAATCCTTCGGAAATAAAGGTCTCATAGGACGATCAATGACACGTGACGTAAGAATTGCATTCTCGCTTGCTTTTCCTTCCCTTTTATTAAAACCTCCCGGAATCTTTCCTACCGCATATAGCTTTTCCTCATATTCTACAGAAAGCGGAAAGAAATCAATTCCCTCTCTTGGTTTTTCAGATGCCGTTGCAGTAGATAATACAACCGTATCACCATAGTGCATAAATGCTGCACCATTTGCCTGTGCCGCAACTCGTCCAATATCCACTCTTAAAGTTCTGCCGGCAAGCTCCATTTCAAACGTTTTGTACATATTCTGTTCTCCTTCAATCACTTTTAAATTTGCCTATTAATAGACATTTCTGGGTAAGACACCGAAACAACTGACCTAGTTACAGATACGCTGTAATCTGCAATCACGTCAGAAGTCTCGGTTATGCCTTATCACAATCTTATATAGTATAGCACACCAAAGCCCCTGTTGCAAAGGTTTTGTAACATTATCACAACGAATTATGTTTTATTCCTTTTAACCCGTTGCTCACAGAAGCCAACACCCTCGCAACATTCGCCAAATGTACACGCAAGCATGTCCGCTTGGCTCATTGCCTGCGGGAATAAAAATATCTCCAGTCATACAAGAATGGCTAGAGATATTTTTAAAAACGATATCCTATTAATTTTTTGTCTGAGCTTTTGCTTTCTTTGCTTCTAATGCTTTATCAGTTGGCTTTACCATTACCAGACAGACAATCAGTGCAATAATATATAACACAATGGTTGCATATAATACATGCTGGTATCCTGTCGGATTAACCGTAAGCACCTCTACGGTTCCATCTGCAAGCTCATGTGTAATTTCCTTTGCCTCACCAAAATGATTTACGATCCAAGTTGCCATCTGGTTACCGGTAAGACCTGCAAATGCCCATGCAGATAAGGTAATTCCATGAATCGCACTAATATTACTCATTCCATAATGGTCGGAAAGCAAGGTCGGAACATTGGAAAAACCTCCGCCATATCCTGCATTTACAACAAAAATCAGACAAAGTACAAGTACTGTTAGTAATACACTTCCTTCCCCATTCTGAATACCATTTGTCAGTATAATAATTGCTGTAAATAAAATAGAGAGAATAAAAATCAGCTTGTAAATCGTATTTCTATCCTTCATAGTATCCGCCCATGCAGAAAATCCCAGACGCCCTCCGGCATTAAATACAGCAGATACCGTAGAAATGATACCTACTACACCAGCAAGACCGATACATTTTACAATCATTTTTTCCTGCGAGATCAGGGCAAGTCCACATGTAATATTAATATAGAACATTAACCAGATTCCGATATAGTTGGCAATCGGTTTAGACTTGATCACAGCCATAACACTCTGCCCTTTTTCCTTTTGCTGCGGTTCATGCCAGCCTTCCGGTTTTTTCAGTAACAAATGACCAATAAACATCATTACAAAATATACACATGCTAAGATAATAAACATTTTGTATATGCCGCCCTCACCTAAATTATCCAGCATTGCCTGCATAATCGGACTTGCAATCGCTTTTGCTGCACCAAAACCGGCAACCGCCAGCCCGGTAGCAAGACCTTTCCGATCTTCAAACCAGAGCATTAATGTCTTAACAGGAGATAAATATCCGGTTCCCAGACCAATACCCATAATAAAACCATAACAAATATAAATACCAATCAATGCAAGCATGCTTCCCTGATGTGCACCGCCATAATAAATGAAGAAGCCTGTACCTGCCATACCAAGAGCAAAACAGATTGCCGCAATCAGAGAAGATTTATGAATATCCTTTTCCACAACATTTCCTAAAAATGCTGCCGACATTCCCAGGAAAAAGATTGCAAAGCTAAACGCCCATTCCGTTGCACCCTTTGAAAACCCTATATAATCGGCAATTTCCTGACTAAAAATTGACCAGCAGTAAACCGTACCAATGCTGCAGTGAAGTAATAATGCCGGAATTGCTGCACGAACCCACTTGTTTGTACGCCATCCGCCTGACTTTTTTTCATTTTCTTTCATAATTCATTCTTCCCTCCGTATCTCTTGTTTTTCTCACAAATTTTCTTTCTGCATTTTCAGAAGTCTGCAACCTCGCAAGCAAACACACTTGGCTCGTGCTCACGCAAATCAAACGTGCTTATTATACACCCTTGATTTTTAACTTTCAAGTCATATTAGAAAACTTTCTTCCATCCTTTTTGCAAGCCAACAAATATCATTTTGTTACACGGTTGAAATCATACTAAAATGTGATAAAAAGCAACTTCTTTTGCTGTAAATCCCACTCCTTTTATAAACAGTTGTCACATTTTATCCAGTTTTCACATATCCTATTACAAATATGTTTTTTTGTTTTGAAACAAAGAAAGGATTGTATGAGATATAGGCAGAATTTAAGAGCAGCCCAGAATAATATTGATACCGGATTTCTCCAAATCAATGCCATTTCAGTAAATAACCAGATTCCCGTAAAAAATGCAACAATTGAGATTGCCAGCACCGGTAATCCGGAAAATACAATTGAAGTATTAGAAACAGATGTAAACGGAAAAACACCAAATATCTCATTAGATGCACCACCTCTCGAATATTCTTTAGAGCCAAGTGATAACCAGCCATACAGTGAATATAATATTAAAGTTTCTGCAGAAGGATATGAAGACTCCATTATATCCGGTATTCAGATTCTCTCCGGTGAAATCGGACTGCAGAACATCCGCCTCACTCCCTCTGTCACAAATCAGGATGCCTATAATCCCACAAATATCGGAGGTCATACCCTTTGGGAATTTTACCCTCCTAAAATTGCAGAGGCAGAGATTAAGCCAATGGATGAGCGTGGCGAAATTGTACTTAGCAAAGTAGTGGTTCCGGAGTATATCATCGTACATGATGGTTCTCCAACGGATAAAACTGCAACCAATTACTATGTACCTTATAAAGATTACATTAAAAATGTGGCATCCTGTGAGATTTATGCTACCTGGCCGGAATCTTCCATTACCGCTAACATACTGGCTATCATTTCCTTTACGTTAAACCGGGTGTATACGGAGTGGTACCGCGGAAAGGGATATGATTTTACCATTACCAGCTCCACCGCTTTTGACCACAAATGGATGTATCAAAAGACAACATATGAAAATATTTCCCAAGTGGTGGACCGTATTTTTGCAAATTATCTGTCGAGACCAAACGTGGCACAGCCGATTCTTACTCAATATTGTGACGGTAAACGCGTCACCTGCCCGAACTGGATGAGCCAGTGGGGTTCAAAATATCTGGGAGATCAGGGGTATACCGCAATTGAGATTATAAGAAATTATTATGGCGATGATATGTATATTAACGAAGCAGAACAGATTGCCGGAATTCC
>CAJUBR010000107.1 GCA_910584695.1 uncultured Lachnospiraceae bacterium | reverse complement strand
CCGGTTAGAGAAAGAACTTACTTCCATTATCGGCAACGGATATGCAGTCATGTATATTATTGCACAGAAGCTGGTGTGGGATTCCAATGACCACGGCTATCTGGTAGGGTCTCGTGGCTCTGTCGGTTCTTCTTTTGTAGCAACGATGGCAGGAATTACAGAAGTAAACCCATTAGCGGCTCATTATATCTGTCCAAAATGTTATTATGTGGATTTTGATTCAGAACTGGTTAAAAGCTATTCAGGCAGCTCCGGCTGTGATATGCCGGATATGAAATGTCCGAAATGCGGAACTATGATGAAAAAAGAGGGACATGATATCCCATTTGAGACATTTTTAGGTTTTTATGGGGATAAGGAACCAGATATCGATTTGAATTTTTCAGGTGAATATCAGGCATGTGCACATGCATATACCGAAAAACTGTTTGGAAAGGGGCATGCGTTCCGGGCGGGAACCATCGGTACCATTGCCCAGAAGACGGCAGAGCAGTTAGTATATAAATATTATCAGGAAAGAGAGATTGTAAAGCGACGGTGTGAGCTTAGCCGCATTGCAGGAGGCTGTGTAGGAGTAAAAAGAACAACAGGACAGCATCCGGGAGGAATGGTTGTCGTTCCAAGTGACCGGGAAATATATGAGTTTACTGCAATTCAGAAACCGGCTAATGATACGAAGACCAATATTATCACAACCCATTTTGAGTATCATTCTATTGATGCCAATCTGTTAAAATTAGATATCCTTGGGCATGATGATCCGACTATTATCAGGCGTTTGGAAGATTTGACAGGGGTGGATGCAAAGACCATTGCACTGGATGATGAACAGGTTATGTCAATTTTTCATAATCCCTCAGCACTTGGCATTACAAAAGACGATATCGAGGGAACACCGACCGGTTCTCTCGGTGTTCCGGAATTCGGTACAGATTTTGTTATCCAGATGCTGGTAGATACAAAACCCAAAAATTTTTCTGATCTGGTACGTATTTCAGGACTTTCTCACGGTACGGATGTATGGCTGGGCAATGCCCAGACATTGATTGAAGCAGGAAAGACAGAGCTTTCTGGTGCAATCTGCTGTCGTGATGATATTATGGTGTATCTGATTCATATGGGCTTGGAACCGGGTCTTGCATTTAAGATTATGGAAAGTGTCCGTAAGGGAAAGGGTCTTCAGCCGCAGATGGAAGAAGAAATGTTAAAGCATGATGTTCCCGACTGGTATATCTGGTCTTGCAAGAAGATAAAGTATATGTTTCCGAAGGCACATGCAGCGGCTTACGTTATGATGGCATGGAGGATTGCATATTTTAAAGTGAATTATCCGTTAGCATACTATACAGCATATTTTAGCATCCGTGCCAAGGCCTTCAATTATGAGACAATGTGCAGAGGAAAAGAACATCTGGAGTATGAGATGAATGCGATTAAAAAGAAATCAAAAGAAGAGCGGACTGGTGCTGAAGAAGATGCATTAAGGGATATGCGTCTGGTACAGGAGATGTACGCAAGAGGCTATGAATTTATGCCGATTGATATATACCGTGCAGATGATGTGAATTGTCAGATTATTGACGGAAAAATCATGCCTTCCTTTAATTCGGTGGAGGGTGTAGCAGGTAAGGCGGCAGCCCAGATTAAGGAGGCGGCAAAGCAGGGACCGTTTATTTCCAAGGAGGATTTGCGAATTCGGGCAAAAATTGGTAAGTCCACCATTGAGAAAATGACCAATCTGGGGCTGCTGGACGGAATGCCGGAGTCTAGCCAGTTAAGTATATTTGATTTATAAAATTATAATAATTTAAAAAAAGGGCTTGACGACCTGTCCATCTTTTGTTATACTAGACAAGTCGTCAAGGACAAGGCCAATTGGTCAAGCGGTTAAGACGCCGCCCTCTCACGGCGGAAACAGGGGTTCGATTCCCCTATTGGCTGTTACAGTGGCAAGCTAGAGTTTTCAAGGCTTTAGCTTGTTATTTTTTTGCTTAGTACACAACTTTTACACAGATTTTACACAACTTAAAGAATTTGAACCGCACTCTTAGAGTCATCAGGATAAGGATGCACATAATATAAAAATGAAAGTAAGAGATAAAAACTATATTATATATACAGGCAAATCTGATAGTTGTGGGTATACATGAAAAATGTATGTTCTATTGGAAGTATTCGTCAGATGGAATAAAGTCTTAATGAGTAGGAATATATTCATATATTGAGCACGCCAACTGAAATCGCTGAATGTTTATTCTTTGTCGCTGAGAAGAAGTGTTTTATGTTGTACAATTTGTATAATGTTTGTTATACTTAGCTTAAGTATTAGTAAATGGGTGGTGAAATTTATGAATAATTTTAATAACCTTAAAAGGAGTTGGCGGGCCTATGGTGGATTAGCTTGTAGAAAAGATGGCGTTATCTATCATGATGAATATTATTTAATGAAATTTCCGGCAAATTTAAAGAGTAAGCATCTTAAAGGAGTTAATCTTAGTTATGCTAATGATACTGTGAATGAATTTCTTGGCTGTAATATATTTACATTGTTTGGGATGGAAGTACAACAAACGCTTTTAGGTATAGCAAATGATAAGATTGTGGTTCTTTGTAAGGATTTTGCTATTAATGCTGAATTGATTGAGTTTAATAAAATAAAAACATCATCAGCCAGAGATATTGCTGATCCGGAAAGTGGTGATAGTACAGATGGTAATGGTACCAATATAAATAATACGCTGGAAATAATAAGAAATAGTATGTTTTTTGAAGGGCTGCCGGCTGAAGAATTTTTCTGGAAAATGTTTATTATTGATTATATAATCAATAATCCAGATAGAAATAATGGTAATTGGGGAATTCTGGTTAAAGATGGTATTCGTACACTAGCCCCTGTTTATGATTGTGGTAATTGTTTAGAAAGTAAATGGGATGATATTAAATGTGAACAAACTTTAGCAGATGAAGCATTAATGGAAGATACTATTTGGAGAAGAAATCTTTCTTTTTTTACAGATGATTCTGGTAGTAGAATCAAACCATTAGAGTTGATAAAATCTAATCATTACCCAATTTGTACATTAATGCTGAAGGAAATATTAGAGTGTGACACAGAGGCTATTTATGTATTATTTAATCAATGTAATTATCTTACAGATATAAAGAAAAAATTTTATTGTTTAACGGTAAAAGGAAGAATAGATAAGCTTAAGGAAATCTATGAAAAAGATTTGTTGAATATGATATTATTCTAAAACACCATTTGTAATATGTAACAGTTCAGCCTAGGACTTTGCACTTGCTGCAAAGTCCGTAAGAATGCGTATATTTCGTAACTATGAAGCCGAAGGCTAAATAGTTACACCAATACTGATATTTCTGCCGGAAATAGCTTGCATTTTGTTTGAAATGATGTATTATAATGATTATAGGTTGTGTAACTGACGGAAAGTGGGATTACCCACAGGGAACACAACATTTACTTAAGCCGACCGTCTGGGCACCATTTAGGGATACCTGGGCGGTCAATTTTATTTTAGAGTGAGGTACGTTATGGAAAAAAAATCATTAGCAGCAGAACTTAGTTCAACATCTTATCCGGGAAGGGGAATTATCATTGGAAAAACACCGGATGGGAAACATGCAGCCATTGCATATTTTATAATGGGACGAAGTGCAAACAGCCGTAACCGTGTATTTGTGGAGGATGGCGAGGGAATCCGTACACAGGCGTTTGCTCCGTCTAAATTAGAAGATCCGAGTCTTATTATTTATGCACCGGTCAGAGTTCTTGGCAATAAGACAATTGTAACAAATGGGGATCAGACCGATACCATTTATGATTTGATGGGTCAGCAGTATACTTTTGAACAGGCTCTTAGGACAAGGGAGTTTGAGCCGGATGCACCGAATTTTACTCCAAGAATTTCGGGTATTCTTCATTTTGAAGAGACAGGTTATAATTATGCAATGTCTATTTTAAAGAGCAATAATGGCAATCCCGATTCCTGCAGCCGTTATACCTTTGCGTATTCCAATCCGGTTGCCGGAGAAGGCCATTTTATTCATACCTATATGGGAGACGGCAATCCTCTTCCCAGCTTTGAAGGAGAGCCAACTTTGGTTGATATTCCAAATGATATGGATGAGTTCGCAGATATTGTCTGGAATAATTTAAATGAAGAGAATAAAGTATCTTTGTTTATCCGCTATGTAAATATAGAAGACGGCACTTATAAGACAAAAATTATCAATAAGAATAAATAATCAGATATTTTTAAAATAGGTTATACGGTTTTATGTGGATTTTATATGGAATAAAGACTTTATTTACAGCGATGCAGATATGTAAGAAAAAACAAGTATAAAAGGAGAAAATGTGAGTATGAAAGAGATTCAGTTAAAGTATGGGTGTAATCCCAACCAGAAGCCTTCTAAAGTATTTATGAAGGAGGGGGAGCTTCCGATTGAGATTCTTAATGGAAAGCCGGGTTATATTAATCTGTTAGATGCGTTTAATGGATGGCAGTTAGTAAAGGAGCTTAAGAAGGCAACCGGTCTTCCGGCTGCAACCTCTTTTAAGCATGTATCACCGGCAGGTGCTGCGGTAGGGCTTCCTCTTACGGAAGTAGAGAAGAAGATTTACTGGGTGGAGGATATGGGAGAATTATCTCCTCTTGCAAATGCATATGCAAGGGCGAGAGGTGCAGATAGAATGTCTTCGTTTGGTGATTTCATATCGTTATCCGATATCTGTGATGTGTCAACTGCGAAACTTGTCAAAAGAGAAGTATCGGATGGAATTATAGCACCGGGGTATGAACCGGAAGCACTTGAGATATTAAAGGCAAAGAAGAAGGGAAACTACTGTGTGATCAAGATTGATCCGGAATATATTCCGGCACCTGTCGAGCAAAAAGATGTATTTGGTGTGACATTTGAACAGGGTAGAAATGAACTGGTTATCAATGATGAATTATTTGCCAATGTAGTGACGGAGAATAAGGAGATTCCGGAGCCGGCTAAGATTGATCTTGCGATTGCCATGATTACTTTAAAATACACACAGTCAAATTCTGTGTGCTATGCAAAAGGCGGACAGGCAATCGGTATCGGTGCCGGACAGCAGTCGCGAATTCATTGTACAAGGCTTGCCGGACAAAAGGCGGATAATTGGTTTTTACGCCAGCATGAGAAGGTGCTTAATCTGCCATTTAAAGAGAAAATCGGACGTGCAGATCGTGATAATACAATTGATGTATATATGAGTGATGACTACATGGATGTATTGGCAGACGGAGTGTGGGAGAACTTCTTTACTGAGAAGCCGGAAGTGTTTACCAGAGAGGAAAAGAGAGCATGGCTAGATCAAATGACGGAGGTTTCTCTTGGCTCTGATGCATTCTTCCCTTTTGGAGACAATATTGAAAGAGCAAATAAGAGCGGTGTAAAATATATTGCACAGCCGGGAGGCTCTATCCGGGATGACAATGTAATCGAAACCTGTAATAAGTATAATATGGCAATGTGCTTTACAGGAATCCGTTTGTTCCATCACTAAATGTTATTTCTTAATATTAGGGCGATAGAAATACAACCATAAAAAATATTTGACAAATGCAGAATGCTTTACTATACTATATATTAAAAGCGTTGAGAAGAATAAGTAATATCAAGTAATCCCATACAGAAAAGTGCCGGATGATGAGAGGACTATGGAAGGCTTGTTATGAATACCTCTTTGAGCTGCATACCGAACAGAAAATGATAAGCAGATTTTTTCACAGTAGGCTATGACGGTTGATATTCGTTATGATATCAGGTATCAAAATGAGAATATAACAGTTTTGAATGCGTTATATAACTACTTGTATACCTGTTAAGGCAGTAGATGTGAGTCTGTTGTGAATTTAGGTGGTAACACGGGTTAGCTCCCGTCCTATATAGGACGGGAGCTTTTTTGCATTGTATAAGGTGACGGCATGAATGGGATAAAACGAAGCATAGTTCAGGTGTTTGCATTCCATATACTATGCAGCAGATAAGAAGCAATTGACGCACAAAAAAATAGAAAGGAAGACAGTATATGACAGTATATGATGAGTTAGTTGCAAGAGGATTAATTGCACAGGTAACGGACGAAGAAGAAATTAAAGAATTGATTAATAATGGAAAGGCAACTTTCTATATCGGCTTTGACCCAACTGCGGACAGCTTACATGTTGGGCATTTTATGGCACTGTGCCTGATGAAACGCCTGCAGATGGCAGGTAATAAGCCAATTGCATTAATTGGCGGAGGAACCGCCATGATCGGTGATCCATCCGGTCGTACGGATATGAGGCAGATGATGACAGAAGAAACCATCCAGCATAACTGTGACTGCTTTAAGGAACAGATGAGTAAGTTTATTGATTTTTCAGAGGGAAAAGCCATGATGGTAAATAATGCGGACTGGCTGTTAGACCTTAATTATATTGAGGTACTCCGTGAGGTGGGAGCACATTTTTCCGTTAATAATATGCTTCGTGCAGAGTGCTATAAGCAGAGAATGGAAAAAGGGTTAAGCTTTCTGGAATTTAATTACATGATTATGCAAAGCTATGATTTTTATGCATTATATCAAAAATATGGCTGCAATATGCAGTTCGGTGGTGATGATCAATGGAGCAATATGCTTGGCGGTACAGAGTTAATCCGCCGGAAACTCGGAAAAGATGCCTATGCCATGACGATTACTCTGCTGTTGAATTCAGAGGGAAAGAAGATGGGAAAGACACAGTCCGGTGCCGTGTGGTTAGACCCCGATAAAACGTCGCCATTTGATTTTTACCAGTACTGGAGAAATGTGGATGATGCTGATGTATTAAAGTGCCTTAGAATGCTGACCTTTTTACCGTTAGAACAGATTGATGAGATGGATCAATGGGAGGGAAGCCAGTTAAACCAGGCAAAGGAAATTCTTGCATATGAGCTTACAAAGCTTGTCCATGGTGAAGAAGAAGCGAATAAGGCACAGGAGAGTGCAAGAGCATTATTTTCGGGTGGAAATGCTGCCAACATGCCGACGACTGCTTTGGCAGATACAGATTTTAATGAAGAGGGTAAAATCGGTATTTTGGATTTGATGGTAAAGGCAGAACTTGTGACCTCCAAAGCAG
>CAJUBR010000106.1 GCA_910584695.1 uncultured Lachnospiraceae bacterium | reverse complement strand
TTATGACAAATCCCTGTAAACTTAAGAAAATAAATGGCAGATCATTTTCTATCATACTGACTCAGGGATTAAACCGGCAAATCCGCAGAATGTGTGAACATTTTGAATACCGGGTTGTTGAACTTAGAAGAATCCGTGTGATGAACATAGAGCTGGGAGATATGAAATCAGGTGACATCAGACCGGTAACGGAAAAGGAATTCATGGAATTAAAGAGGCAGATCAAAAAGAGTAAGGAAGAAAAATAGTAACCGGTGCTATGTAAAAAGGGATGATGAAGGCAGATTATGTTTTTTGAAAACCGGAAAAATGGAATGAAAAGGAAATTAAGATGGAAAAAAAGGAACGGTTACAGGAACTGGTTTCCGTATTGAATAAAGCGTCTAAGGCATATTATCAGCAGGATACGGAAATTATGTCCAATTTAGAATATGACAGATTATATGATGAACTGATTGCATTGGAAAAAGAAACAGGGATCATACTGGCAAACAGTCCCACCATACAGGTTGGATATGAGGTGCTCAGTGAGCTGGAAAAACAGCCACATCCGTCACCGATGCTTTCTTTGGATAAGACAAAAGAGGTCAGTGAACTGATAAGCTGGCTTGGCGGACAGGAGGGAATTCTTTCCTGGAAGCTGGATGGTCTTACCGTTGTACTCACTTATCAGAACGGAGAGCTGCAAAATGCAGTGACTAGGGGAAATGGTGAGATTGGAGAGGTGATTACAAATAATGCAAAGACCTTTGCCAATATTCCAAGGCAGATACCTTATAAAGGTAACTTGGTTTTACGGGGGGAAGCAGTAATTAAATATTCGGATTTTAACCGGATGAATGAAGAGATCGAAGAAGTAGAAGAAAAATATAAGAATCCGAGAAATCTCTGTTCCGGTTCTGTCAGACAATTGAATAATGAGATTACAGCTAAGCGTAATGTTCATTTTTATGCATTTAGTCTGGTGGAGGATGTACTGACCGAACAGCAGATAAAGGAATATGGATTTGACAATACAATGCGTGGAAGGTTTTTGTGGCTCAGGAATCAGGGATTTGATGTGGTAGAAAATGTCGTAGTAACAGCAGATACCTTGGAACAGCAGGTCATGGATTTTGCTGCAAAAATACCGGATCATGATATCCCATCAGATGGGCTGGTGCTTTCTTTTAACGATATCGCATATGGAAAGAGCCTTGGAAGGACTGCAAAGTTTCCGAGAGATTCCATTGCATTCAAATGGGCTGACGAACTGGCAGAAACAACCTTGAAGGAAGTGGAATGGTCACCGTCAAGAACCGGACTGATCAACCCGGTTGCAGTATTTGAACCGGTGGAATTAGAGGGTACAACGGTAACGAGAGCAAGTCTTCATAATGTCAGTATTTTACGGGCACTGGGACTTGGTATCGGTGACCGGATTACAGTATATAAAGCCAATATGATTATTCCTCAGGTGGCGGAAAATCTGACCAGAAGCAACAGTTTAGAGATACCGTCTGTCTGCCCTGCCTGTGGAGAACAGACGGTGATTCAGGATATAAATGATGTGCAGTCGTTATATTGTATGAATGCGGAGTGCAGTGCAAAACAGATTAAGGGATTTACTCATTTTGTATCGAGAAATGCGATGAATATAGAGGGGCTTTCAGAGGCCACCCTTGAAAAGTTTATTGCAAACGGATATCTTAAGAAGCTGCCGGATATTTTTCGTCTGGAACGGTATCGTGACGAGATAACAGAACTGGAAGGATTTGGTCAAAAGTCTTATGATAATCTTATGAAATCCATTGAAACGGCAAGAACTGTTTCGATGGCGAAGTTTATCTACAGTCTTGGAATCAGTGGGATTGGTCTTGCAAATGCAAAAGTGATTGCTGCACATTTTAAGCAGGATTTTGAACGAATCGTTTGTGCATCAGAGGAGGAACTGACAGAAATTGACGGAATTGGTGAAGTACTGGCAAAAGCTTTTTGTGATTTCTTTCAGGATGAACAGCGGATGCAGGTAATAAAGGAACTTTTAAAAGAGATTACATTTGAACAGGAAAAAGCGGCGGTTCCTCAAACTTTAGAAGGTAAAACCTTTGTGATTACCGGAAGTGTGGAACAGTTTGCAAACCGGAATGAATTAAAAGAGTTTATTGAAAAATCAGGTGGGAAAGTGACCGGTTCGGTGTCAAAGAATACAGATTATCTGATTAATAATGACCGGATGTCAAATTCATCCAAGAATAAAAAAGCAAATGAGCTGGGAATTCCGATTCTTTCTGAGGAAGATTTTATGAAGCTTGCAGAGCGTGATGTGATATCAGAGGAATAACATAAAAATGGAAAAGAGGGATCAATATGCCAATCAGGATTGATAATGATTTACCAGTTAAAAAAATATTAGAGGAAGAGAATATATTTGTGATGGATGCCAGACGTGCACTTAGTCAGGATATCCGTCCCTTAGAGGTAGTCATTCTGAATCTGATGCCCCTTAAGGAGGATACAGAACTTCAGCTTCTCCGAAGTCTTGCAAATACACCGATTCAGGTGAATATTACTTTTATCCGTACCGGAACCTATGAACCAAAGAATGTAGCCAGAAAACATTTGGAACGGTTTTATACGACGTTTGAGGAAATTAAGCAATACCGTTTTGACGGGATGATCATAACCGGTGCACCGGTAGAAAAGCTGAAATTTGAAGAAGTGGAATACTGGAAGGAATTGACGGAAATAATGGACTGGTCTGAGAAAAATGTTACGTCAACCCTTCATATCTGCTGGGGTGCACAGGCAGGTCTATATTACCGTTATGGTGTACACAAATATGAGCTGCCTAAGAAATTTTCTGGAATTTACAAGCATTATACATTCCATAAGAAAACACCGCTTGTTAGAGGATTTGATGATTCTTTTTTTGTGCCACAGTCCCGTTATACCGGAGTCCGTAAGGAAGAGATTGTGAAAAATGACAAATTGGAAATCGTATCCGAGAGTGATATTACCGGGCCGTATCTTATTATAGCAGAAGAAGGAAAAAATATATTTGTTACGGGACATCCGGAATATGATACCGTGACGCTGGACCAGGAATACAGGAGGGATATAGAAAGAGGACTGGAACCAGAGATTCCGTATCATTACTATCCAGATGATGATCCGGCAAAAAAACCGATTAAATCATGGAGATGTCATGCGAATACGTTATTTTTTAACTGGCTTAATTATTACGTATACCAGGTAACTCCGTATGTGCTGTAAGAAATGTATGTAAGTGTTGTATTTATTGGGTTTGTAAGAAGGTTTTAAAAATGCTGATTGGCATAATGTGGCATAAAATAGCATGAGATAGTATGAAAATGGTGTAGTTAATTTAATTGGAAAAGCCCCGTAATTTATAAAGATTAAAATAACAAAAGTGCCTAAAAAATTAAATAATGTGGATAATATGAATGGATGTGTTTTATTATCGAAAAATTGCTTTATCAGCCGGATTTTGCTATAATAGTACTACTAGGGAAGTATCGAGAAGGAATTAAGAAAAACCTGTAATGATATGTATTTGAGCATTTGAGAGAAAGGAAAATTAGAATATGAGAAAAGGATTTAGATATTTATTAATAGTAATGTGTTTTAGCATACTGTTTGCGGCTGGAGTGCCTGTAAAAAGTCAAGCAGCAGCAGTTCTATCTGCATCCTTAAAGGTAGAGGGAGAAAACAAGGTTAAGTTAAGCTGGAAGAAAAAGGCAGTGGATGAGTATAGAATATACAGGGCAGACGCAGGTAAAGGTAATTACAGATTACTTGCTAAAATTTCCGGAAAGAAAAAAAGCTATACAGATAAAACCGTAGCGGCGAATAAAGAATATGATTACATAATCAGAGGGTATAAGAAAAAGAACGGTAAACTGAAATGCGTATATAAAGATACTGATTTATCTGCATATACAGGGCTGGAGAAACCTTCTTGGTATGAATATGCTCAGTGTGATGCGAAGGTGAAACCAACTGCAATTCCCCTTACGGTTCAATTGTATTCAAAAAATCTACATCCGTCGGGAGTTGAATTATATAGAAAGACAGGCAGCAGCAAATATAAAAAAATCAAAACAATAAAGCTTAAGAAAAACCAGTATATCTTAAAATATACGGACCGCAATGTAAAAAAGGGTAAGACATACTATTATAAGTTACGATACTATAAAGCAGTAAAAAGCAAAAAGGTGTATAGTGAATATAGCCGTCCGCTTAAACTTTGTGCAGTAAATTATATTGGCGATTATACGATGACAACGCTTACGAAAGGAAATCAACAGGTAAATTCGCTGGAATTTGGTCTTACCAGTAATAAAGGAAATGGTACTATGACATTTGAATCCGGAAACAGAGAATATTCATACAGCTACAAGGATAAGAATACAGGTGACTATATACAAATGGATATGTTACTTACAGCATATAGTTTTGATAACAAAAACTGGGTGACGGACTTCGATAAGGTTAAATTGACAGAGGGAAAAACCATCTATCTGAGATTTCAGAAAGGAGTAAAGGGTTCTGATTTTTATTTTGCCAAGGACTCAAATCTTTCTATATATAGTATAAACTATTCAGGGCTTTACTATGAATGTAATATGGATTTTCTTACCAATCAGGTAGATGTTAATATTCAAAGTGAGCTTTATCACTAATTTTAAGAAGAAGCTGGATATCAGGTGTGCGTTCTTGTATTTTGGCAGCAAGGCTGCCTTTGCACACCGCAGCAGACATGATTGAATTTTATAAAGAATGATCAGGAGGACTACACAATGCAATTTGAAACATTACAAAAAGACATGATTACCGCAATGAAGGCGAGAGAAAAGGCAAGAAAGGATTCCATATCTGCCTTGATTTCGGCTGTAAAAAAGGCAGCAATTGATGAAGGCTGCCGTGATGATATTAAAGAGGAATTAGTAGACCGTGTCATATTAAAAGAACTAAAAACCGCTAAAGAACAGATTGACAGTTGTCCAAAGGAAAGAACAGACCTGTTGGAGGAATATCAAACAAGATATGATATTATTAAAGCGTATGCACCGGAAATGATGAGTGCACAGGAAGTAAAGGATCTTATATTAGAGCAGTTTGCAGAGGTGGTATCTTCTAAAAACAAAGGTATGATCATGAAAAATGTTATGCCTGTGTTAAAGGGAAAGGCAGACGGCAGAGTCATCAATGAGGTGGTAGGAGAGCTTTGTAAGTAAATGAATCTATCTGCGGGCACTTTCTGCTATGAAAGGCAGCAGACTGATCATTCCATATATTCCAATGACTGCAATTAATAAAATAACAGCAGGAATACCGGTAAAGGAAACAAGCAGTTTCCGATATCCCCAGAATGCAGTAACGCCAAGGAGAATAAAGGTGACAGATGGAACGAAAATACTTTTTATAAATTGAAGTTCCACCGGTATCATTTTCTGCAGCTTGCAAAGGCAGGCAAATGTTAAAAACAGATAGCCTATGAAAAGTCCCATAATATAACCGGTAATGCCGATCCGTGGAACGGCAGTCAGAATGAAGCCGATTCGTATTATAGTGGATATGACGGTAAGAATCAGGTTATGAGTGGCAAAACCAAGTCCGTTTAAGATACTGGCAAGGGTGGTTGCTAGATAGATAAACGGGCAGAGGAAAGAGAGCTGGAACAGATAGTGTCCGGCTTCTTTACTTTCAAAAAGGCAGTTTCCGATAGAGGGACCAAAAATATAAAATACTGTAGTGGAAAAAAGACCGATTAACAGGCAGAAATGTAGGCTTTTTTCACACAGTTTTTTTAGGTATCCTCCATTTAAACGGGAGCTGGCGGAGGAAACGGCTGGCAGCAGCATGGTGGACAGGGAATTGGTGATCGTAGAAGGAAACATGATAAACGGAAATGCCATGCCGGAAAAAACACCATAGGTAGCGAGACTTAAGGTGGAATTTTTATAATAGCTTAACAGAACAGTTGGTATCATAATAGCTTCGATACTCTGCAATACGGTAAGTGCAAGCCGGTTTGTAGTAAGAGGAATCGAATTCTTAAAAAAGAGACGGAGGATTTTCTGTCTGCATATTGGTGCTGCGGTGATTTTTAAGGCTGTATCAGCAGACGGAGCAGACATCTGTCTGTTTTTTTGATGTTTTGTTTTCTTGTTATGGTAAAGAAGTGCAGCTACGGAATAGGAAAAGGAGACCAGTTCCCCAATGACGATTCCCCATACGGCAAAGGATGCATTATAATGGTTTCGGATGCAAAAATAGGTTGCGATCAGATAAAGACCGAAGACTTTTGCAATTTGTTCCAGAAAATCGGATATGCCGTGAACACCGGATTTTTCCATGCCAAGAAAGAAGCCATGGATGGCACCCTTCATGGACATAAAAGGGATGCCTGCACAGATTACTTTAAGGCAGCCACTGCATTCCGGTGCATTTAAAACGTGCATGCATAACCAGTCAGCATTTTTGTACATAATAGTACTGACTATCAGTCCAAGAACCAGATTTATGAAGAAACAGGCTTTAAAAAAAGCTTTTGCAGATGCCATATCCCCACGGCTTTTGTATTCGGATACCAGTTTGGTAAGGGCGAGCTCATTTCCAAATGTTGTGACGGAAAAAGCTACCATATACAAAGGAAAAATAAGCTGGTAAATACCAAGCTCTTTCGCACCGATTAAACCGGCAAGGAATATTCTATTATAAAAGCCGAGAATTCTGGTTGCAAATCCGGTAACTGTGAGAATTAAAGTTCCCTTGATAACGAGATTTTTTGTAATTAGATTTTTTATATAAAGTGGTTGTTTTTTTAATTCCATGGAGAGCCTCTTTTCTGTGTTCCAACTGGGTTAATGCTAATTTATGATATTTTTTTTTAGAATATGTCTGTGTATACTTGACACAAAGAAAAAACACTGCTATATTAGCAGTGTGATATCCGACTATTTTAGTGGGAATTGAGGTGATGATATGAAATTATCCACGAAAGGAAGGTATGGTTTGCGGGCAATGATTGATCTGGCAGATTTTTCGGAAGAGATGCCTCAATCAATCGCAAGTATTGCAGCCAGACAATCTATTTCGGACCGTTATTTAGAGCAATTGATGGCAAAACTGAAAAAAGCGGGGCTGATTGCTGGTATCCGAGGTTCCCAGGGTGGATATGTACTTGCAAAACCCAGTGGCGATATCAGTGT
>CAJUBR010000105.1 GCA_910584695.1 uncultured Lachnospiraceae bacterium | reverse complement strand
AGAAATTCTTCCATTTATCTTTACCACTTGTCCGGTCATTATAGATCGCATTCAGACGTTTCCGGTAATCATCATCTGTTTTCTCAAATGGCTTGATATAGTCATTATAGATATCCCACAGGTCGGACACATTCTGCTGTAACCGTTTCACCAACGATACAAAGTTTTCTAACTTTCAGTAATCTGCATAATTAATCCCTTAAAATTTTTTTAATTCACTAATCATAAGATTTATCTCATATATGTTTTATCAGTGACTATTTTTTATCCAAATTGATTTCATACTACTTCCCCAAAATATATAATTTCTGGATACTATATTTACTCAATTTAAATTCTATTTGTTCTTTTATATCATTATAATAATCAGATATATAAGCCAATTTATTACAATAATTATATAATGCTACATATGCCCTGCTCAAAGACGCATCTTCCACCAAATAAGTTCCAGCAAACTTTACATTAGCTTTATCTCCAAATTTCATCATTGATATTTTTTTATCATCTTCACTGCCAATAGAAAATATTTGCTCCCCAAACATATTAATAATATATTTTTTTGCTTTTTCTTCATTACCTGATTTCAAATAACCCCGAATAGTTTCTGCCATACTCCTATCTGCTATATCATCAAATAATCTCTTACATAAAATAACTGCTACAACAATCGCATCTTTATAATCGTCTGTATTATATTTAATTTGATGTATATCCCGATGTACTTCTATTATCATATATGTATTTTCTTCTTTTTTAATTTCAATATAATCCTCTGGATAATTATGCTCAGAATTAACATATAAAATTATTCTTTCCTTTAAATCCTTTATAATATATTTTTTATTTTGAAGTACTTTATGTAATATATTAATCAATTGTAATTTCCCCTTTCTCAACTAAAGAAGTAACATCCTTTAAAATTCCTGCATCTTCCAACTCTTTAACAGTATATTTATCAATACTATTTGGTTTATATTTAACAAACTGTTCTGCTCCGCCATCACTTCCAAACCAAGGTGCCGCCTCTCCTGCAGTCATTTCATAATCATCCATCAATTGATAATAATGAACTTCTGCACCTTCACTATGTGGAGCCAAAGCTCTTGATTCAAACGAATCCGTTGCATTTCCCAAAAATTCTCCACTGTTCTTTCCATATCTTTTAAAAATGGTTCCTTCATCAATTACTTTATCAACTTTAGTTCCAACTTGAAATCCGTCATCTGGCGGCCAATTTATTTCTCCCGTTTTTTGATTATAATATTTAGGATTATCATACACATCCTTATATTTTAAATACAATTCATCATCCGGGGCATATTCCCATGAATCAAGTTTTACCCTATCTGCTTCACTGATATGCTTTCCACCATTTTTTAGGTTTTCTGCCTCCACTTTCTTTGCATTGATTTTTGTCTTCTCTTTCGTTCCGTTTTACTCAACTTAATTTTGAATTAATCGACTTAAACAGATTCAATTTTACTATATTAAATAATATTCTTTTCTCTAGCATATCTATTAATTTCATCTATTAAATTATTTTTATACATCGATAGTGAAAATGGTATCTGAATACCTTCTTCTCCATCATCATATTCTGGAAATAATATAAAATTGTCTCTATCAATTTTCATAATAACATACTCATTCCCCTCAAACTCACCTTTTCTTATTTCATATGTATTAATAAAACTAATAATACTTTCATAATATTCTTTAGAATTAATTTCTGCTTGTAAAAATTTTTTTAATATATCCATATTGATATCCTCTCTTCTTCTATTTTACGGGATATGCACTTAACATACCACCATCGCTGGAAATTACGATTTTTACTAAGTTCTCCCCTTTTGTACCTATTACTTTCTCTGCATCAATTATAATTTCATAACTTGCATTTCCCGCCTTAGTTAATCCGTTATCTGTTATCGAAACAATTTTACCATTTGTCAACACATCTTTCAAAATGGCCTCTGCTTCCTCTTTACTTGCTCCAATAAATTTTTGTCCATTTCCACCTGTTGTAGATAAATGTTTAGGTTTCACATAGGCATTTTCTACATTAAAATTATCTAATGCATTTTTTCCAGCAGTCCAAATATCATCTGCAGAATTTATACAATCCTCAATATCTTTTGCATTTGGTTCTTCCGGTTCAGATATTTTTTCAACTTCCGCTTTCTTTGCCTTTATCTTCGCCTTCACCTTCGTCCCAGCAATTCCTCCAGCAATTCCTCCAATAATCTCACCGGATACTGCCGCAATCCCCTCCGGTGTCTGTATCTGATCCATAAATCCCTGTCCGATATCCTCCACCAGTACGATTGGTCCCTCCTCCAATACCTGTACTGCCTTATCTGCCACAGAATCTGCCACCTTTTTCGCTCCACTCAGCCAGCTTGGTACTGATTCCTCCGGGACATTTGCCATGACGACACATCCCACCGCTAACACTGCCAGTGCTCCCACAATCAGCCAGCCCGGTGCCAGTGCCAGTACAAATGCTGCGGCAAAGGCCACCGCAAATGACTTGATAAATGCGGCTGATATACTTCCAAAGCTGTCCCAGAAATTCTTCCATTTATCTTTACCACTTGTCCGGTCATTATAGATCGCATTCAGACGTTTCCGGTAATCATCATCTGTTTTCTCAAACGGCTTGATATAGTTGTTATAGATATCCCACAGGTCGGACACATTCTGCTGTAACCGTCTCACCAGAGATGCCAGTTTACCAGTACGGAGATTTTCCAGCCTCTGGTAATTCCTTTCCTCCTTTTCCCTTTTCTGTTTCCCCTCCTCATCCTCAAAGGGAAAACTCCATGAACTGTTTCCCCATGCTGCTACAGAAGCATTGTATTCCAACATATCCACAGGACTCTCGATCTGTTTGATATTATACCATATATCATACTGATCTGCACGGACTTGTCCATTTCTGTTTACTGCCCCTACAAAGGATTCCATATCTTCCGTATAGTCATCCAGTATGTCCTTTAACTGCTTCAGCGTTGTCTTTTTGCCTCCCAGATTCGTCGTTGTGCCCCCAATCTTTTCCAGCAGCTTTTCCACCGCTTTGGATTCCTGGTTCTCCAGCACCCCTTTTAACCCCTCCAGTGCCTGATCCATATCCTCTATGGCATCATGATAGGCTTTGATTCTGGCTGAGACTGCATCCAATACTCCGTAATTTAATTTTAAATCAGTCCGCATTTTTTATCCCCCTATTCCTCAAAATATGTACTTTCCATATCCCCTGCCGTTTCCTCACAGCCTTTGACCATCATCTAATAACTTCCTTTATTAACAATAAGACCCCTCCACGGGAAAATTAAAAAAATAAATCCGTCCCCTTACCTCCACTGCTTTTAATATGAGAAAGAAAGACAGATTTATTTCAGCAAGAATTAAATAGCCCGAAACTAAAGTATAACTATAATTAAATATCTTTATATTTTCAGCAACAGATAGTAAACATATCCCTCTGATGTCTGCACCTAATTTGTCCAAACATATAATTATATTATGGTAAAACCTTCTTCAATTATAATATAATTAGATGTAGTTTTTCATAATATTCCATAAATTTTCTCTGATTTCATTAAATGGTGCGTTTAATTCTTTTCTTTTTTTAAAATCATCATTCCAAATATAAAATTCAGACAATCCTCCCCGTGCCGGAAACAGTTTCTTATAATTACAGACTATACTACTAATCTTTTCTCCCTCTTCCATATCTGAATTAATTGTATAAATTATATTCTTTACTATTCTATATTGATTAGCAATATCATTATCCCCATATTCTTTTAAATATTGTTCTAACTGGACAAATAATGCTTTTACAATCTCTAAATTCAATTTTTCCATTATAAATACCTCTCTTAGTTCAATGGTGTTTGACTAATTATTTCAATACCATCTATATTCCATGGTTTTTCTATAAAAATCTGTATTATATCACTTCCTCCACAATATACTCCACCTTGGGGACCCACAGGTCCAGTATAAACAGTAGTTCCTTGAGGAATCTTGATTGCATAATTCACATCAATCACTGATGTACCTGTTATTTCTCCTGTAACGGGGTCTATCCACTGAGGCTTTACTGCAGTGTCGATTCTAACTTTTACTACGGATTCTGCCGGTTCAGTAGTAAACCATTGTCCTAATGGCTTACCATTTTGTCCTGCTCTATAGTATATTGTGTCCTCAGGTAACACTTCCACATTATATCTGCCACCATAAAAATTAGATGCCGGATTACCCTCAATTTCTGCTAATGGTCCAGGGTTTTCAACCATATTAAACTCATAATTTGCAATATCATCCGAACCATAAACTACAGATTTTTTCTTAAGACTTTCTATCTTCGCTTCCACCTTTGGTTTCACTTTCGCCCCAGCAATCCCTCCAGTGACAAATCCAACAACTGTACCCGATACCGCCGCAATCCCCTCCGGTGTCTGTATCTCATCCATTAATCCCTGTCCGATATCCTCCACCAGTACTATCGGTCCGTATTCTAGTACCTTCATTGCCTCGTCTGCTACAGCGTCCGCTACTTTTTTCGCTCCACTCAGCCAGCTTGGCACCGATTCCTCCGGTACATTTGCCATGACAACACATCCCACCGCTACCACTGCCAATGCTCCCACAATTAACCAGCCCGGTGCCAGTGCCAGTACAAAAGCTGCCGCAAAGGCCACTACAAAAGACTTTAGAAAAGCAGCCGATATACTCCCAAAACTGTCCCAGAAATTCTTCCATTTATCTTTACCGCTTGTCCGGTCTTTATATATCGCATTCAGACGTTTCCGGTAATCATCATCTTTTTTCTCAAACGGCTTGATATAGTTGTTATAGATATCCCACAGGTCGGACACATTCTGCTGTAACCGTCTCACCAGAGATGCCAGTTTACCAGTACGGAGATTTTCCAGCCTCTGGTAATTCCTTTCCTCCTTTTCCCTTTTCTGTTTCCCCTCCTCATCCTCAAAGGGAAAACTCCATGAACTGTTTCCCCATGCTGCTACAGAAGCATTGTATTCCAACATATCCACAGGACTCTCGATCTGTTTGATATTATACCATATATCATACTGATCTGCACGGACTTGTCCATTTCTGTTTACTGCCCCTACAAAGGATTCCATATCTTCCGTATAGTCATCCAGTATGTCCTTTAACTGCTTCAGCGTTGTCTTTTTGCCTCCCAGATTCGTCGTTGTGCTCCCAATCTTTTCCAGCAGCTTTTCCACCGCTTCGGATTCCTGGTTCTCCAGCACCCCTTTTAATTCCTCCAGTGCCTGATCCATATCCTCTATGGCATCATGATAGGCTTTGATTCTGTCTGAGACTGCATCCAATACTCCGTAATTTAATTTTAAATCAGTCCGCATTTTTTCTCCCCCTATTCCTCAAAGTATGTATTTTCCATATCTCCTGCGGTTTCCTCACAGTCTTTGACCATCCTCTGGATGATCTCTTCCGTTTCCTCCCTCCGGTCTGCATTTTCAAAGTCCATGTCCTTAAAATTTTTTTCTGCCTGCTTTGCCACGTTGTCTATTAGTCTGATATACTGCCTGATCTGGCCTTTTGCAGAAGATGCACTTATTCTTAATCCCATTTTCTATTCCTCCCTTTCAAATCCCATAGATGCAGCAGCATCCTCATCTATCTTTTCAAAGGTTTCCAATATCTCCTCTGTCAGTTCCGCAATTTCTTCTAATGCTTTTATTGCTTTGCTGTTGCCATCATCCAAATCATCCAGCATGACCTTAAACTTAGCAATAAAATCCGTATTCATTCCTTCCATTGCAGTGATTTCCTCACTAAATGGATTCTGCCCAAACTGCTTGTACTGATCCACTGCATCTTTTATATTAACTGCCTGAATACGCAGGTTTTCTTTATCAATTTTCAAACGATCATCTGCCATTGCTTCACTCCCCCTTTTTTACCTTCCTGTTAAATTCCTCTATATCTTCTTTTTTAGCATATCCATATGAGTTTTTTCCTTTTTCAATCACCAGTTCTTTTTTCATTAGATAGACATAGGCATCCTCCTTTTCATCACGATAGCCTTCCTTTACCACTCGGTCCACCAATGGTCTTGTAAAATATAGAACTTCCTTTCTTCCCAGCATTCCGGTAGGATATACAACTCCCGCATATGGAAAATAGTAGCCATCCTGTTCTTCCCCCAGAAAACGATAAGTAATAACCATCCGAATATGATCTACCTGCTCTACCTCTGGCACATTTTTATATGCATCCTTTTTAAGATCCACCACCGTTCCCAACGGAAGGGTATTTTCCAGAAGATCCAGCATCCCGGTCAGTACTTTTCTAAAATCCTCTTTTTCAAAAATACACTCTTTTCCTTCATAGGACAGGATATAGTCCTCTCCATCCCGTTCATACTGCACACTATTTTTCTCATCCTCAAGAAACCGCTCATTTTGTATAAATGCTTCATAGATACGAAACAGAAATGCATTGTCATCCACATAGGTACCTGCAATTCTTCCCATGGTATCCTTCTCACGGTCTTTGATATAATCTGTTTGCTCCATAAACTCCTTCCACAAGTTCAATTTGTATTCTCTTGTCGTCATGCTGTTTCCCTCCTTTTATTCCTGGTAGTGTCAAACAATTACCTTTATTTTTTTTATAAAAGCCTTTATTTTTCAGGAGTTTGCAAATAAAAAAGCAATGACCTCCCTTTTTGGTATAATGTAGTCACCACAACAAACAAAATACGAAAAGCAAATCATTGCTATGGACATTATACAATATTTAATTCTAATCATTCAATACCAATATAAACAAATCTGCTGGTTACTGAATTTTATTTGCAGATATATTCCTCTTGCAATCACTTGCTGGTTCACAAGAAAGACCGCAAACACTTTCTTGTCCACAAATGCGTAAATCCGAAATGTCCTTACTACCTGCATCTTCAACAAACCACAGCCAGCTGACTGTTCTTGAGTTCGTCGCCGTCGGTACAATGATCAGAGCATTGCTTTCCTGTACTGCAAGTGTGGCGTCTGTCACCTCAGACTAAATATATCTGCATTTTTCAAGGTTCATTTGAACCCTTTTTCCAGCTCTGTTTTTTCATACATCATTTAACACTACCCACCGTTATATCGTCCGGGTCAATATCCTGTGTCATTGAATCAAATCCTGTAATCCACCACTGTGGGTCATCCGGCATATAGCACATAATGGTATTCCCATCCTTATCATATAGGGTTAGTGTTATTGACATTGCATCACCCACTGCTACATCCCAGAATGGCTCTCCTCCTTTGTAGATTCCTGTTTCCGCACCTGCACCCAGATTCAGGTAGTCTCCTTTCC
>CAJUBR010000104.1 GCA_910584695.1 uncultured Lachnospiraceae bacterium | reverse complement strand
GCCACTTCGTATCAGAAATGAAAATCACCCGGATTATATAGAAGGTGAGGATAATCAGTATCATGTGGCAAAATTTGCACCGGGAAGACCGGATGAGCTTGCCATGCTCCGTGGTGCAGAAAATGTGGCACAGATGTGGAATATGAATAAGAAAGAGCTGGATGCATTTGCGATAGAAAGTCATAGAAAAGCAGCGGAGGCAGAGAAGGAGGGGAGACTGCAGGAAATTCTTGCATCTCCTTTTTTTGGTTACGAAAAAAAGCTTTCCGGTTTGTCTTTGGAAAGGGACCAAAGCATTCGTCCCCGAATATCCGAAAAATTATTAGAGAGGCTTCCTGTTCTGGTTCCCGGTGGAAGATATATAACAGCTGGGAATGCATGTTTAACTCATGACGGAGCAGCATTTTTAGTATTATGTTCAAAGAGCTATTTAAAAGCCTGCGGTTTGCAAAAAGCGGTAAAGATAGTAGACTGTGTATCAGCGGGAGGGGATCCTGACCGGAGTGCAGAGAGTATTTTACCAGCTGTTGACCAACTCCTTTTGAGAAATCATTTATCGGCTGATTCAATCAGTGCATGGGAATATAATGAAGCATTTGCGGTGATCGATGTTTTAATGGAATGGCATTTCGGAAGGGATTCGGGAAGATATAATATATTTGGAGGTGCCCTTGCTTACGGACATCCCTATGGGGCATCCGGAGGAATCCTTACGCTGCATCTGCTGGAGGCAATGAAACAATTGGAACTGCCGAAAGAGATGAAAAAGAAATATGGAATTGCGGCAATTGCAGCGGCAGGGGGAATTGGTACGGCAATGCTGATAGAAGGCAGTCAGGAGTAAAAATATGAATTATAAAAAAATGTTGGAAGGACAGCCACAGGATAAAGTAGCTTTGATAGAAGACGGACAAGATATTACTTATGGACAGTTGTTAGGACTGGCGGGAAAAATGGAAGAAAAAATCCGTCATAATGCCGGAATGCGAAAAGAGATATTTTATCGGGATTTTGAGGGAGCAGACAGAATGCAGACGGGAAAAATTCTGTATTTTGTAGAAGAGAATACCGTTTTGGAAGAATTAGCGGCATTTATTGCCTGTCAGGGAAGTAACATGGTTCCGGTTATCCTTACAGGAGACCTGCCGCAGGTAGAGAGGGAAAAATGGAAGAATATAGATATTCCGAAGAAGGCTGTGATGGGAGTACTGACTTCGGGAACCACAGGACAGCATAAAATGTTGTTCCGGACCTATGAAAGCTGGGCCGATTTTTTTCCGTGCCAGAACCGGGTGTTCTCTATGAAGGAAGATACTGTACTGTTCGCACAGGGTTCTTTGGCCTTTACTGGAAATCTGAATCTATATATGGCACTGTTTTCGATAGGGGGAACGGTGGTGGCGGCAAAGAAATTTGATCCCCGGCAGTGGCTTTATGTTATTAAGAAGTACCTGGTAAATTATATTTATCTGATTCCAGCAAAAATGACGGCACTTTGTAAGATAATGAAGGAACCCTGTAAGAGTGTGAAGCATTTTGTCACGGGTTCGCAGTCCTTTGGAAAAAATGAACTGCAGAGAACGAAAAAGTGTTTTCCGGAGATTTCAGTTGTGCTGTACTATGGTTCCAGTGAAGCAAATTATATTACCTATTTAAGAGATTGGGAGATAAACGGTGATAACAGGCTGGTGGGAAGACCGTTTCCTGGAGTTGAAGTCCGCATACAAAACGGCGTTTTTTATGTAGAAAGTGCTTATGGTGTGATAGGGATCGAGCATCCGTTTTGTACAAAGGATTTAGGAAGAGCAGATAAAGAGGGAAGATTTTATTTTGAGGGGCGGCAGGATGATCTGCTAAATATAAACGGGAAAAAATATTCCTCTTATAAAATTGAACAGGCAATACAGGAAAAATGCGGTGTAGACAGTATTGTTATGGTGAAAAGGGAGAGGGATAAGGATATTCTGACTGCCTGCTATGAAAGTGATGTGCCGTTTCCCTCTGTGTTAAATGTCAGGAAACAATTACGGGAAATTTTGCCGGAACAGGAGATACCCAAATGGTTTATCCATGTAAACAGACTTCCCAGAACCGATAGCGGAAAAATAAGGAGAAAATAGCGGTATTCTTTCTTGACTTATGAGATGGGAATGATTTATCCTCTGATTGAGGTGCTTGGTAGGAAATCAACCGGAGGGGATTTTTGATGCCGTGCTTTGCAAAATTTCTTGATGCGACAGTCCTGTCTGTAAAGGAGGACTTAGTTTTCATGGTTTAGGAGGAATCATATTGAGTCAGGTTAGTGAAATTATGGAATGTTTATAGTGTATATAGGAATCTTTTTGATTGAAAGATATGTATTTCTGGAACATGGTTTGGAAGGCAGAAAGCAGTACATGTTTTATTTGATTAGTGGGAGCATAGTACTGCTTTCTTATCTTTTTTGGGAAAGGATGCTGCAACACTTTTTATATTGATTGCGGCAATGGCTGATATTGTAGAAAATCGGGACGAAAATACAGGAGGACATATAAAACGTACTGCGAGGTATGTAGAGATTATCGCAAAAACACTAAAAAAGCAGGGCAAATTTCCTGATGTGTTAACGGACCGGTATATTTCGGATATGGTGGTTGCCGCACCGCTGCACGATATAGGTAAAATTCATGTTTCGGATGTTATTTTAAATAAGCCGGGGAAACTGACAGAAGAAGAGTATCAGATTATGAAAAGTCACGCTGCTGCCGGAAGGGATTTATTAAACCATACAAAACAACAGTTAGGGGATTTTGAATATTTGAATCTTGCAGTGGATATGGAAGCTTACCATCATGAGTGGTGGAACGGAAAGGGATATCCGGATGGAATCAAGGAAGAAGAGATACCCATCTGTGCAAGGATAATGGCTGTGGCAGATGTATTTGATGCGTTGGTTTCAAAACGCTGCTATAAAAAAGAAATGTCACTTGAAAAAGCATATGGTATTATTCGGGAGGAGAAAGGGACGCACTTTGATCCTGTGGTAGTGGATGCATTTTTTGCGGCTGTGAATGAGATCGAAGCCATATTAAAAGAATTTGATGGATAATGATTCCGATTCCTGCAAGCAACGAGCCTGGTGGTCTGTATGCACATTTGGCGGCTGCTGCGAGAGCCATATCGTTTGTTGATTTCAGTGGGGTTGTTGACTTAGAAATTGCTTAAGCAACAGCCTCATGAAAAACATATAGTGGAGATTTGACATCTTCTCATATTTTTATTATATTAATACTACGACAGACATAGCATGACAGACGTAGGAATGATTGTCGGGATAAAATATTAAAGGAAAACAGGAGGAAGGGGGTTCCTGGAATCTTTAGAAAATCTTAAGAAATAAAATTTCCTTTTCATCTTGTAAGATGAAAGATACTGTTGTATTATTACAACAGTACAAAAATACGCTATAAAAGGGAAAATATAGACAGGAAGGGAGCAGATGAAAAGAATATATGGATGCTTTAATTAATGTCGAGGATATGTATAAGATATACAATCCCGGAGAAAATGAGGTGCGTGCTTTGGACGGTGTAAGTCTCAGAGTGGAGGAAGGGGAATTTGTGGCGATTATCGGTCATTCCGGTTCCGGAAAATCTACGCTGATGAATATGCTGGGATGTCTGGATGTACCCACAAAGGGAAAATATATATTAAATGGAAAGGATGTTTCCAGATTGTCGGATAATGAGCTTTCTGATGTGAGAAATAATTATATCGGATTTATTTTTCAGGGGTTTAATCTGGTTCAGAATCTGACTGCGATTGAAAATGTGGAGCTGCCGTTAATTTACCGCAGAGTAGAGAAAAAAGAGCGCAGGAAACTTGCAGTTGAGGCATTAAAGAAGGTGGGGCTGGAACAGAGAATGAAGCATAAGCCGGCAGAGATGTCAGGAGGACAGCAACAGCGTGTAGCAATTGCCAGAGCGATTGCAGCTGCACCGCCATTGATTTTAGCGGATGAGCCTACGGGTAATCTGGATTCTAAATCGACCCGGGATATCATGCAGATTTTAGAGGAACTGAATGAGCAGGGAAATACCATTGTACTGATTACCCATGATGATGGAATTGCAGAGAATGCCAAACGGGTGGTCCGGATCATGGACGGCAGGATAGAGTCAGATACAACGAAGGATGATATATCAGTAGAAGAAGTGGAGGATAGCAATGAAGAATAAAACCGAAAACATGGAAAATCAGCTTATGGAGGAAGGGATTACAGAAAGCAAAGGCCGAAAGAAAAAAAGTAAAAAGGTAATTATCATTATTGTTATAGCAGTAGCCGTGATTGTGCTTGCCTATGCAATCGGCAGTGGGATTCAGAAATTTTCCAAGAATATGCAGGACCAGATGAATGAAATGATGGGGACGGAAGAAGGAACTTACAAGGTAGATAAGAAGGATGTTGAGCAGGAGATTACAACATCCGGAACAGTTGTCGGTCTGGAAAAGAAGGCATATACCTCTCCAGTTACAGCGAAAGTGGAAGATATCCGCGTAGAAGTAGGGCAGATGGTAAGCAAGGGAGACGTTTTACTTACATACGATTCCTCTAAATTAGGAGATGATCTGGAAAAGGTTAAGATACAGGCACAGTCAGACCGGGCAGCGGGAAATGCAAGCTACGAGGCGGCAGATGAAGCGGCGGGAAAGGCAAGTGAGGCCAGAAAGAAGGTAAAGGATTTAAAGGCAGATATCAAAAAGTTGGAAAAGGAAATAGCAGCATTATCCAAAAAGGTATCGGGTTATGAAGATCAGATTGCTGCCGCTAAGGAGCAGCAGGAGAAAGACTCAGAAGGAGAGAAAACAGACGCAGAAGGGACAAGTGGGGAAAAGACAGAAAGTAATAATCCGGTAGATCAAAAGGCCTATAAAAAGGCATCTTCTGATTTGGAAAAGAAGACAGCTCAGCTTACAAAGAAACAGCAGAGCCTTGCGGAACAGGAGTCCATTGTTGCAGCCAATGAAGATGTTAAAGTATCGAACAGTACAAAAGCACAAATCAGTGCAGCAAATCAGTTATCGGATATGAATGTGAACAGTGCACAGAAATCCTTAGATGCTGCAGAAGCAGGAATTACGGCCTCTGTAAGCGGAATTGTGGAATCCATTGATATCGCAAAAGGGGCTTATGCCAATGAAACACAGACGCTTATAACAGTGATTGACTCCAATAAGATTGGTGTGGAATTTTCCATTTCTAAGGATGATTTAGGCTCCGTGTCCAAAGGGCAAAAGGCAAGGGTGGTCATTTCCGGTAACGAGTATGAGGGAACGGTTGAATTTGTCAGCCGTGTAGCTTCCAGTGACATGCAGATAGCTTCCGGTACAAACCAGAATGCAGGAGGGACGATAAAAGGCAGAATTGTACTGGATGAGCCGGATGAAAACATATATATCGGTGTTTCTGCAAAAGTATATATTTTTGTAGGTAAGTCGGAACAGGCCCTTGTAATTCCTTATGAGGCATTAAACACAGATATTGACGGTGATTTTGTCTTTGTTGTAAATAAAGAAAATCTGATTGAAAGAAAAAATGTTACAATTGGAATATATTCCGATGAATACTATGAAATATTAGAGGGATTACAGGAGGGAGATAAGGTAATACGCAATGTTACTGCAGATATGAAGCAGGGTGATGCGTATGTAGGAAATACCGTAAACGGTATTGCAGCAGAATAGGAGGGAGTTATGACACAGCTTGGTGAATATGCCAAAATGGCTTTAAAAAACATATGGGCAAATAAGGTGCGTACTCTGCTTACCATGCTTGGAATTATCATTGGTATTTCCTCTGTAATCCTGATTGTATCTGTAGGTGGCGGTGCAACGGAAATGATCACCGGTGAACTGGGAAGCCTTGGCAAGGGACAGATCTATTTTTATTTAACAGAGTATCAGGAAAAGTATATTATTACGAAGGATGAATTAGAGGATATCCGGCAGATGAAAGGAGTCAAGGCAGCTGCTACACAGACCGTTATTCAAGGAGATACAAAGACCAAGAAGGATGAATTTAAGGTAAACCTTGTAGGGTGTGACCCGGATGGTTTCAGTTTTATGGATAATACTTATATAAAGGGTGGTCCCTACGGTGAAAGGGAAGCAGAGATCGGGAAACCGGTGTGTGTAATCAGTGAAAATGATGCTATGAAAATGTTTGGCTCCGTCAATGTGGTAGGTCTGGATCTGGATATTACGGTATATGTAGGAAGTTCTTATGCATGTGACATGACGGTTACGATTATCGGAGTGACGAAGTCGGAGGAAAGCAATATGGTAGATTCTTTATATGCAGACCCATCTGTGCAGGTAATCGTTCCAATGGAAACCTTTGCATCTACAATAGGAATTGACGTCACCAATGATATAACGGACTTTTATGTTTTAAAGGAAGACGACGTGGAGGCATCCGTTCTTTGTAAGGAGATCATTGATTATCTGGAGATAAAGCATCACTGTAAAGGAGATCAGGTATATACTTATCAAAGTTTCGATGATATGATGAAAACTGTAAATTCTGTCATTAATTTGATCACTATATTTGTGGCATTTGTGGCATCGGTATCATTGTTGGTTGGTGGAATCGGAGTTATGAATATTATGCTGGTGTCCGTAACGGAACGGACAAGGGAGATTGGTATCCGAAAGGCATTAGGAGCAAAGACGGGGTCCATTACCTTTCAGTTTTTGGCGGAGTCTGCATTTATTACCCTGATTGGAGGAATCATAGGTATCCTTGCAGGAATTATCGGTGCATGGATCATATCGGGTATTATCGGAATGCTTGTTCCGCAGATGCATTTTGCTCCGGCACTTAAGCTTGGCACCGTTTTAATGGCTTCTGCCTTTGCTTCTTTTGTTGGTATTTTCTTCGGAATCTATCCGGCGAGAAAGGCAGCAAAGTTAAGTCCGATTGAGGCACTGAGAAGGAATTAGGAAGCTTGGTAAGCCTGTAGGCTGCTAAGTGCCAGTGGTACTTATTTGGAATGAACCGACGCCGGGTGTAGATTTAATACTTTGCAGCTTGTTATAGAGGTATAAATTTTAATGAAAAGAAGAGCCTAAAATGAGAAAAAAGATATTAGTAGGATGTGTTTTAGTATTGATATGCGTGTGTTTACTAATAGTTTATGCGAGACATGGCAATAACGATATTGTCGAAATAAAAAACAATGTTCTTGTAAATGGTTCAATAAGTGAATAGCACAATATATTGTGTCTATAATTTATAGAAGAAACACAATGGATGAAATAAAGAGGAAAACAGCAGATAAATGTAGAAAATATGCAGATATCTGTTGTTTTTTATTACAGAAACTTTTTATCTAAAATCCTTGACACTGGATAACGACTTGGCTATAATAACAAAGTGTGTCTGAATTTTAACAGAATTCGTGAACCCAAAATAAAACAAACAGGAGGTGAAAAACATGCCAACTTTTAACCAGTTAGTTAGAAAAGGAAGA
>CAJUBR010000103.1 GCA_910584695.1 uncultured Lachnospiraceae bacterium | reverse complement strand
TTCCATTGTACTCATGCATGATTTACAGACAACTCATGCAACGGTTGAGTCCCTGCAGCTTTTGATTGATACTTTAAAACGTGAGGGATATGAAATTCTTCCGATTGATGCAAATACTCCACTGATTCAGCATGTTTCTTGCAATTCAGTGGAAGAATAAAATGGATGAAAAGGATCAGAATATCATTTCGGTATTTTGGTCTTTTTTTTTGAGTCTTTTGGGTGGATACTGTGGGGGTTTCGATTACAGACTGCTTATTCCCGCAGGTAGCGAGCCAAGTGGGTGTGTTTGCATGTACATTTGGCGGCTGCTGTGAGGTTGTATTTATACAGACCACAGTATACTGGAAATGTACCCAAAATTGTGGTAGTATCATAAGAAATAAAGGAAATCAGGTAACGGAATCATGAATTATGAAGAAGCAATGGATTATATGAAGAATGTGAAGAAAAGGGGAAGTATTTTGGGACTAGGGCCGGTTAAGATGCTGTTAGAACAGTTGGACAACCCCCAGGAAAAGCTTAAAGTGATTCATGTAGCAGGAACCAATGGAAAAGGAAGTATCTGTACATTTTTGGAGGCGATGTACCGTGCAGAGGGGAAGAAGGTCGGTAGATATATATCGCCGACCATTCACTGTTATCTGGAACGGTTTCAGATAAATGGAGCATATATGGAAGAAGCCGTGTTTGCGAGGCTGCTTACGCAGGTAGATGAAGTAATAAAACAGATGGATACGGAGGGAAAAGAGCTTCCTACCGCCTTTGAAATCGAAACGGTGATTGCTTTCTTATATTTTTTGGAGGAAAAAACGGATCTTGTCATATTGGAAACCGGAATGGGGGGGAGAGAAGATGCAACCAATGTGGTTTCAAGACCGGTATGTACCGTTTTTTCGTCAATTGGGATGGACCATATGCAGTTTTTGGGAAATACGATTGAACAGATTGCCTTTGAAAAAGCAGGAATTATGAAAGAGGGATGTCCTGCGGTGATTTATCCGAATGCACCGGAAGTAATGAATGTTTTGAAAAAACAGGGCAGTGTACACAATGTTGCCTTGGATGAAGTAAATAAAGACCGGATACAGATTCTTTCGGAAACGCTTGATGAAAGTATATTTTGTTATAATGGAATCAAATATCAGATTCGGATGTCTGGCAGGTATCAGATTTATAATGCAGTAACGGCAATCGAGACAAAGCTGTTTTTAGACGGGTATCTGATAAAAGAAAGTCTTATGGAAGCAAAGTGGAAGGGGAGATTTGAAAAAATATCAGAATCTCCGCTGTTCATCCGGGATGGGGCACATAATATAGACGGGGCGAGAGCACTGAAAGAAAGTATTGAAAAGCATTTTACAAATAAGAAGATTCTTTATATAATAGGAGTATTAGAGGATAAGGAATACGACAAAATGGCAGAACTTCTTTGTCCCATGGCAGAGAGTGTGTTTACCGTTACACCGGAAAATGACAGAGGTCTTCCGGGCAGTGTTTTACGGGAGCACGTATTACCTTACTGTAAAGACGTTTTTGCTTGTGCCTCTGTAGAAGGTGCAGTGGAAAAGGCAAAGCGGGAATATGAGATGTGGGAGAAAAAAGGACAAAAGCCGGTTATTATTGCATGGGGGTCCCTTTCTTATATTGGACAAATAAATGGATAAACAGGAAAATGAGATGGAACGAATCAATCAGATCATAAGAAATGCCTGCTATCAATATCATCAGGGAAAAGTGGAAGAGGCAGAAAAAGATAGAATTTTTTGTAAGCATGGAAGGGAACATGCTCTGGATGTGGCAAGGATTATGTATATTCAGGTATTGGAACAAGCGATACCTATTAAAAAGGATGTAGTTTATGCAACGGCTCTTTTACATGATATCGGGCGATGGGAGCAGTACGAAAAACAGGTTTCCCACCATGAGGCGGGTGCTAAAATAGCGGAACAAATTTTGTCAGAGTGCGGATATGATGAAGAAGAAATTAGTATAATGATGGATGCAATCAGTGCCCACCAGACGGACAAAAGTGATGACGAGAATGTTTTAAGCAGAATACTTTATAAAGCAGATAAAATTAGCAGGGCATGCTATGCGTGTCCTGTAACGGAAGCCTGTTATTGGGAAGATGCAAAAAAAAATAAAACAATACATTATTGAAAGCAGAGGAAAAAGAATGGTAATTGGCGGTAAAGAATTTGATTTGAAAAACCATTTTTATATGATGGGAATTTTAAATGTGACACCCGATTCATTTTCAGATGGGGGCAGATTTAACGATATGGACCGGGCACTCTATCAGGCAGAAAGGCTGATAGAAGACGGAACGGATATTTTGGATATCGGAGGGGAATCCACAAGACCAAATCATATTAAAATTACTGCTGGGGAAGAGATAGAAAGGGTTTGTCCCATTATTGAAAAAGTAAAACAACGGTTTTCTATTCCGGTATCCTTGGATACATACAAACCGGATGTGGCAAAGGCAGGTTTAGCAGCGGGGGCAGATTTGATTAATGACATCTGGGGACTAAAATGGGAATCCGGTATGGCAAAGGTGATAGCGGATGCAGGTGTACCATGCTGTCTGATGCACAACCGCCACAATATGGATTATAAAGACATAGTAAGTGATATGCTTGCTGATTTGAAAGACAGTATTAAGCTAGCATTAGAAGCAGGCATTTCAAAGGAGAATATTATGTTGGATCCGGGCATTGGATTTGCGAAGGATTTGAATATGAACTTATCGGTTATGAAACATTTATGTCGGGTGAAAGAATTAGGGTATCCTGTACTGTTAGGAACCTCTAGAAAGTCCATGATTGGTCTTACGCTGGATCTTCCGGTGGAGGAAAGAGAAGAAGGAACACTTGCTACTTCGGTAATGGGGCTTATGGCAGGCTGTTCCGTATTTCGTGTGCATGATGTAAAAACGAATCTAAGGGGGCTTCGGATGGCGGAGGCAGTGTTGAAGGCAGAGTAACTTATGGGTGTTGCTTATCGGATATAGGAGAGTTATACATGGATCAGATTATCATTGAAAATTTGGAAACTTTTGGGTATCATGGGGTATTTGAAGAGGAAGCCTTTCTTGGTCAGAAGTTTATTGTCAGTGCTGTATTATTTTTGGATACGAGGAGAGCCGGAAAGACAGATGATTTGAAGGAATCCCTGGATTATGGTGAAGTATGCCAGATGATTAAAAAAATAGTAGAAACAAAGCGTTTTATGCTGATTGAACGGCTGGCAGAGGAGATTGCAGAGAGATTATTGCTTACTTTTTCAAAAGTGGATCGTGTTCAGATTGTAGTGAAAAAACCATGGGCACCGGTTCGGGTTTCTTTGGATACGGTATCGGTATCTATTGAGCGGGGATGGCATAAGGCATATCTTTCAATTGGTTCGAATTTAGGAGACAAAGAAGGATATCTGGATTTTGCTATTGACCGCTTGAATGCATTGGCAGACACAAAAGTAATGGCAGTATCGGATTATCTGGAGACAAAACCATACGGAGAGGTGGAACAGGATGACTTTTTAAATGGAGCCTTAGAAATCGAGACATTGAAGACACCACAGGAGCTGCTTGAAACCACCATGGAAATTGAAAAAGAAGCTCATAGGGAAAGAACTGTACACTGGGGACCGAGAACCCTTGATATTGATATTCTGTTTTATGATAATGCCGTTATTGTGGAAGAGAATCTGAAAATTCCCCATGTGGAGATTCCAAAACGGGAGTTTGTGCTGGAACCACTTTCCGGGATTGCACCATATCTGATTCATCCGGTTTTACACAAATCTGTAGCCACAATGTTGGAGGAATTAAAAAGCAGTTCTAAGAAGCAGAATGAGAAAGAATTTGAATAGGAGAATGATAGGATGCAGGACTTGAGTGTAACCAGAAAAGAAATTGATGAAGTGGACAGACAGATTGTGGAGTTAATGGAAAAAAGAATGGATCTGGCATTAGAAGTAGCAAAATATAAAATGTCTACCGGAAAACCGATTTATGATAAAAATCGTGAAAAACAAAAATTGAAAGAATTAAGTTCTATGACAAGTTCGGAGTTTAATGCGAAAGGAGTTCAGGAGTTATTTACGCAGATTATGTCGATTTCCAGACGGTATCAATACAGCATAATAGGAGATCAGGATCATATCATTGACAAGATGTTTTCCAAGGTTGAGAAGCTGGCAGTTTCAAAGGAAACAAAGGTTGTGTATTCCGGAGTACCGGGAGCTTTTGCAGAAATGGCTATGGTATCTTATTTTGGAGAAGAAATTAAAGCAGCCAATGTAAAGACATTTTCGGATGTGGCAAAAATGGTTTCTGAGGGTAAGGCGGATTATGGCGTTTTACCGATTGAGAATTCTTCGGTAGGCTTTGTGAGCGGGATTTATGATCTGTTGGACCGTTATCAGTTATCCGTTGTGGGAGAACAATTAGTTAAAGTGGACCAATGTCTTCTCGGAATACCGGGTACAGAGTTGTCCGGTATTAAGACGGTATTTTCACATCCTCAGGGTTTGCTGCAGGCAAAGAGGTATCTGGAGGGAAAAAACTGGAAGCAGGTCAGCATGGCAAATACGGCGTTAAGTGCCAAAAAGGTACATGATGATGGAGATGTAACGCAGGCTGCAATTGCAAGCAGCCGGGCGGCAAAACTTTATGGGCTTTCCGTATTGAATCCAAAGCTGAACGAATCGGATCATAATACGACGCGTTTTGTTATCGTTTCAAATAAAAGGGAATATGTAAAAAATGCAAATAAAATCAGTATTTCATTTTCCCTTTCCAATGAATGCGGTACTTTATATAATATTTTGGCACATTTTATATTTAACAGTGTCAACATGACAAGCATAGAATCCATTCCGTTGTCCGGAAAACAGTGGGAGTATTGTTTCTTTGTAGATGTCGAGGGAAATTTAAGTGATGATTCGGTAAAAAACGCATTGAAAGGAGTTATGGCAGAGGCACAGGATTTTAGAATACTGGGATGCTTTGTTTCAGAGAAGGAGAAGAGAGGGGATGTGTAAATGACGGTTAAAACATTTGCTGCAATTGATGTGGGTTCAACGGATGTATCTATGAAGATTTTTGAGATTACAGCGAAGAAGGGATTTAAACAGTTGGACTTTGTCAGTACGATTATGGAGCTGGGATCGGATACTTATGCAGACGGATATATTTCACAGGAATCCATTGAAAAGTTATGTGATATTCTGATACATTTTTCCGCCAAAATGAAAGAATATGGAACCACTGACTACCGTGCCTATGCAACCAGTGCAGTCAGAGAGGCAAAAAACAATGTCATGGTGCTTGATCTGATCAAACTCCGTACCGGATTTGAAGTGGAAATTCTTAGTAATTCGGAGCATCGTTTTCTTATGTATAAAGGGTTGGCGGTAAAATCAGTCAATTTTGAGGCTATTGTAGAAAAGAATACGGCAATTGTAGATATTGGGGCAGGAAGCATTCAGATTTCTCTTATGAATAATCAGAGCCTGACGGCAACACAGAATATTTCCATTGGGGCATTGCGTATTCGTGACCGGTTAAAGTCTTTTCGATTTGATACAATTCGTTTGGAACATGTTATGGAAGAGTTTATTGAAAACGAGATTGACACATTTAAGAATTATTATCTGGGAGATAAGGAAATCAAAAATGTAATTGCGATTGGGGATGAGATTGCAAATCTGATTCAGCTTGTTCCGGAACTGGGGATTAAGGATCATTTAGACGAGGATCAGTTAAATGAAATATTCAGGAAACTTCTTAGTAAGTCTGAAACAGATATTGCCCTGGAATATAAGATTCCGTACGAGAGAGCAACCCTGCTGCTGCCAGCTGCCATGATATATGGAATTTTTCTAAGACATGCAAAGGCAGATTTAATCTGGACTCCTGATATTGATTTGTGTGACGGTATCATTGTGGATGAATTGGAGAAAACAAAAAAGATTTCTTTTCAGAGAAAATTTAGTGATGACATCCGTTCTTCTGTTTATCAGATCGCAAAGAGATATCGTTGTAATAAAGAACATAATATGAATGTAGCCAAGATAGCCTGCCGGATTTTTGATAAGATAAAGAAAATTCATGGTCTTAAAGAGAAGGAGAAACTGCAGTTAGAAATTGCTGCAACCCTTCATGATTGTGGCAAATTTATCAATATGAATCATGTGGCATTAAATTCTTACATAATTATTATGTCAACTGAGATTATGGGTATTTCCCATAAAGAAAGAGAAGAAATTGCAAATATTGTAAGATACAACTCAATTCCTTTACCGGATTACAAAGAAATTCGTGGTGAAATTGGAAATGCAGATTATATGACCATTGCAAAGCTGGTGGCAATCCTTAAAGTTGCCAATGCAATGGACCGGTCACATAAACAAAAGGCAAGTGCCTATAATATGGTAGTAAAAGAAAAGCAATTAGTGATTACGATTGATACACTTTATGATCTGGCATTGGAAAGGGGACTTTTTGATGATAAGGCAGATTTCTTTTTACAGGTCTATGGTATTAAGCCGGTATTAAAACAAAAAAGGAGTGTGTAGGATATGAAAGATAAAAACAAATATTTGAAGCCGGAATATCTGGAAAACAGGGAGCTTTCCTGGATGCAGTTTAATAAACGTATTCTTGCGGAAGCAAAAGATAAAAATATATTATTATTTGAACGGATCAAATTTTTAAGTATTACTGCTTCGAATTTAGATGAATTTTTTATGATCCGTGTTGCTTCTTTAATGGATATGGTACATGCGGGTTATAAGAAGCATGATATTGCAGGGATGTCTCCAAAGGAACAGTTAGAGGAAATCCTGCCGGAAGCTAAGGCGTTTATGGCAGAACAATACAGTACGTTGAACCGTTCCCTGCTGCCACAGCTTGAAAAATGCGGTCTTAAGCTGATCCGACATCATGAGGAGCTGACGAAGCAGCAGGCGGCTTATGTGGATGAATATTTCAGTAAAGATGTGTATCCGGTGCTTACACCGATGGCGGTTGACCAATCAAGACCATTTCCACTGATTCAGAATAAGACGTTAAATATCGGGGCATTGATTAAAGATAAAAAGAAAGAAAATGTGATTGATATTGCAACGGTACAGGTTCCAAGTGTTTTGCCGAGAATTGTACAGATACCCTCTGAGAAAAAAGATGAGACGGCTATTATTTTGTTAGAGGAAGTAATTGAACGCAATCTGGATAAACTGTTTCTTAACTATACGATTTTAAGTGCACATCCATACCGGATTATGAGAAATGCAGATTTGACGATTGACGAAGATGAAGCGGCAGATTTATTAAAGGAAATTGAAAAACAGCTTAAAAAGCGCCAGTGGGGTGAGGTAATCCGTCTTGAGGTGGCAGATTCCATGGATAAACGTCTGCAAAAGAAATTAATGGAGCAGTTAAATGTAGAAGAGGATTATCTCTATAAGATAAACGGGCCATTAGACCTTACATTTTTAATGAAAGCATATGGCATAGATGGATTTGATGAATACAAGATTCCGAAATATATACCGCAGCCGGTAACGGGTCTGGATAAGGACAGGGGGATTTTTGAACAGATCAGGGAACATGATATTT
>CAJUBR010000102.1 GCA_910584695.1 uncultured Lachnospiraceae bacterium | reverse complement strand
GATATTGTCTATATTGCACAACTAGATTTTGAAAATAAAGAGTTTCGCAATTGCCCATATTTACCAGAATACAGAAAGGAAATATAACTATGCAAAACGCAAATATAGCAATCAAACGATTACATCCTGAAGCAGTACTTCCAACCTACGGTTCTGAATACGCAGCCGGTGCTGATTTATATGCCTGCATTGAGGAAACCGTAAATTTTGAGCCAGGAGAAACTAAATTAATTCATACCGGTCTTGCCATGGAAATTCCAGCAGGTTATGCCGGTCTTATCTATGCAAGAAGCGGTCTTGCGTCCAAAAAAGGACTTGCACCAGCCAACAAAGTCGGTGTCATTGATGCAGATTACCGCGGTGAAATTATGGTTGCCCTGCACAACCACGGCACTGCTCCCGTTTCTATTGAACCAAAGGAAAGAATTGCACAGATCGTCATCACCCCATATCTGACTGCCAGTTTTAAGGAAACTGACCAGTTAAGCAATACTGTACGGGGAGAAGGCGGATTCGGTTCCACAGGAAGCAAGTAATCCAAATTTAATATGTGCTTTCCAATTATATATTTAGAGGGAGCTGTTACCAGCCCCCTCTTGTTTAATTTTTTCTCAAACTGAAAATTGTCAGTTTTTTCATAAATAGAATATCATTTTAACCGTTCTATACTCATTAATATTTTTCATAAAAGCCTAAGCACCCGCCATCATCACAATATGCTGCAAGTTTATCAAATTGCGGAGTAACAATATAAAAATCCTCTAGTAATCCATCAACTTCGTTAATCACATCCATTATACTATCTATGTATCCTTCATAAACCCAGCCTTGCGAAAGAATCAGATAAATCTTTTTATTCCAATCATAGGATAACACTTCTTTTATTTTTGCCAGCATACATTTCCAACCAATCGTCTCACTAACAAAATCTATTTCGTTAAGTTCTTCCCTAAAATGCAACCAACAATAACTTAGTTCAACCCCCGGATACTTCTCATAATCTACAAATGCATAGTAAAATCCATTTATAACTTTCTGATATTCCGTTTTTGAGTATTCATAAAACAATTTTCTATCAACTGACTTTTCCTTTATTATTTCTTCAATTTCAGTTCGAATCCAGTATTTCACTGGCTTATCCTTCAAATATTCTTTCCAATACTCCATTTTTTACTTACCAAAACAATACTAATTTTGTTATAACCTATTCCGCAAAAGAAATTTTCGATTTATTTTATTATCCATGCCGCCTAATCCTATTTGCCTTTTACTGATTTTGCATTTGCTAGCACATACTCAATTTCTATCCGCTGAAATTCATTTAACTGATCCCGAGGTCCCTCTGATAATCTTTTTGCTTCCTCTAAGGAAATCAAAGGTCTCAACTGTACTTTATGATGTTCTACCGGAATATAGGAAACTTTCTTCTTATCTGATATGGAACGGAGTCCATAATACAATATCGGTTCACCATTCTTTGCCGATAATTTCGTAAGTTCTGCTACTTGACAAACCCCAAGTGTTTCACTAAAGATAATTTCCTTCTTCTCAAACATACTTTTCTCCTTTAAACTTTGATTTCTTGTAAGTCTATTGGCTCCACGTCTCGGCGTCTGACTCTTTGATGATATATTGTACTCCCCGACAAATTATGAAGTTAACCTGCTCGTTTTCCTATATAAAAAATAATAAAACACTGCACAAAAGCTGCATATTATAGTCCCAATAACCTCTGCTATCAATATCGGCTCCAGTTCAAATGTTCCTAAAAAATCCACTATTACATGTATCATAATACAAATTAGTATACTTTTGGTTTTATAGAAAACGACAGCAAATGCTATACCAATTGCGAAAGCATACAATACTTGAAGCAAAACATATACTAAAGGATACTTTCCGATATTAATAAGATGCAAACATCCGAATATCATACTTGAAATTATAATTGCTTTATTTTTATCGGATATTTGCTCAATTAAACGGCATAAAAAGCTCCTAAAAATCAATTCTTCCATTATTCCAATAAAAATACTACTAATAATGGCTGATGCTATATTTATTTTTGCACCCGAAAATAAATACGGTAGATTAACAAGGGGAACAAGAAAAAGAAGGAAATGTGCTTTAAAGAAATTATCACATTCCCATACACATATTCCAAAATATGATAACGTTTCTTTTTTTCTTATCATAAAAAATACGATTGCTAATACCAAAAATGTACTGATAATTTCAGCAAAAATTTCGTTTGCCTTTAGTGTTCCTATTAAAATACCACAAATAAGTGATTGTAAAAAATATAATATCAACGAAATTATAGTTAACCTCATCGGTTTTTTCATATCATTTTTCCTCGGTTTCTTGTTTAATTCTGACTTCTAGACAAATCAACCCCCGTTGCAAGCAACGGGGTATGTTGCCTACTCTAAACAAGTGCCATCGGCACTTAACACCCCTCACGGCAGTCGCCAAATGTGCATGCAAGCACGCTTGGCTCGTTGCCCGTGGAAAAATGATATAATCTATCTTTCCATCTTCCAGAAATATGCAGAATACGGAGGTAATTCACTGCCTCCACCAAAATCATGGGATTCTCCCGTGATTAAATCCTCAGCCATGCCGCAACCGGCATCAAAATGTGCTGTATATGCCTGATCCGATGCATTAATTGCTACCAGAACACGTTCCCCTTCGCAGGCACGCTCAAAAATACACTGGTGATTTGTCAACACAACAGAACGATATGCTCCATAATTTAGTGCCTTGCTGTTTTTCTTAGCTTCGGCAAGCTTAGAAATCCACTCAGAAAGGTCATTAAATTCCGGCTTTTCAAAACAGGCACGAAGTGCCGGATCACCTTCATTTTTATGTGCTTTTGCTCCCCATTCACTTCCATAATATATACACGGAATACCAGGCATGCCAAATGTCATTGCGTAAATAAGCGGAAGGTGCTTCTCATTACCCAGATTACTTGCAATACGGGAAACGTCATGATTATCCACAAAAGAAAGTAAATGTTTTCCCTTATATAGCGTCCAATCCTCTGGTCCAAACTGTCTTCCTAAAGAATGGCAGATTTCAAACATATTCATACTGTTAAAGCTAGAGAACAATCCCTTATAGCATTCATAATTCGTGACAGAATGGCACATCTCATCATTTGCCCATTGGTTATAATCCCCATGCAGGGTTTCTCCTACAAGGAAGAATTCTTCTTTTAAAGAATCAGTAAACTGCCGGAGTCTCTTTAAAAAATCCTTGTCCAGACAATATGCTACATCAAGACGAAGACCATCTATATGAAATTCCTGAACCCAGCCATTTACAGCGTCAAAAATATGCTGAATCACCGCTTCATTTCTAAGATTCAACTTTACTAAATCATAATTGCCTTCCCAGCCCTCATACCAAAGGCCATCATTATAATTAGAATTCCCTCCAAAATCAATATGAAACCAATCCCGGTATTGAGAATTTTCCCTGTTTTGCAAAACATCCTGAAATGCCCAGAACCCTCGCCCTACATGATTAAAAACACCGTCTAACACAACCTTAATTCCTGCTTCATGAAGCTTGTCACATACCTTCTTAAAGTCATCATTCGTACCAAGTCTGCAATCAATTTTTGTATAATCTCTTGTATTATATCCATGTGTATCCGATTCAAAAACAGGTGAAAAATAAATAGCATTCGCTCCTAATTTTTCAATATGTGGAATCCAGTCTATCACTTTTAAAATACGTGATTCCTGATTTCCATCGTTTTCAAAAGGTGCACCGCAAAAACCCAACGGATAAATCTGATAAAAAACACTTTCATAAGCCCACATAATCTGTCCTCCTGTGTCATCGTTTCTGTCCATCAGCTTTTGGAATGCCACTTGCCCTCTTGCTGACTTTAGAAACTGTATTGTTAAAGTTGCTATTTCCATCTGCATTATACCACACAGTCCCAAATGGTGCAAATTCAACTCTTTTTGCCAGTAAAACTTGTTCAGCATGGACCATAGCGGAATGTAAACCGAATATTCCCCAATTTCACTGCATATCAAGCTTGCTACGGGATATTTGGCTATTCGGCAGTTCCACCAATTTTTCCATATGCTTTATCTAATTCCAATGTTTTTCCTTTATATTTTGCCAATTCACTGACAGATACAACCTGATATCCCTGTTCTTTTAACTTGGGAATCAGAATTTCAACCGCTTCTGCTGTAGAATCATAAATATCATGCATTAGAACAATGTCTCCGTCTTTCACCTGAGACATTACTGCATCTACAATTTTCTTTGCATTTCTGCTTTCCCAGTCTTCTGTATCTAAATCCCACAAAATGACCGGTTCCTCTAACTGTTTTATAACCTTATCATTATATGCACCATACGGTGGACGAATTACAGTAGTATTTTCTCCTGTTGCCTTCTTAACGGCCCGGTTTACCTTTTCAATCTGCTCCTCCACATCCGATGTACTCAGTGTCGTCAAATCTTTATGATTATAACTATGATTCCCAAGCTCACATCCGGATGCCGAAATTGCTTTCAGCATATCCGGATAATTTTCTGCATTTGTTCCTACTACAAAAAAAGTCGCATGAGAATAATTTGCATCCAATACGTCTAGTATACGCTGGGTACTGGATGGATTCGGTCCATCATCAAATGTCAATGCTATCATCGGTGCTTTTGAATCAATATGGGTAGGGTCACTTTCCCCAAATCCCTGAAAACGGTAATATGTTAAAAAAGTACCGGTCTGCTGATCTATCACGCTCTTCCCCTCTGTAAGCTGTATTCCCTTACTGATAATCGGTTTATTCTTCAAGCTGTGATACCACGTACGAAATCTGCTGTCCGGTGATATCTGTGAAATTATAATACAAAAAAGACTTGCTGCAACAATAAAAACCGTATAAAAAACTTTTGAATCTATATTTATTTTTCTTATTTTATCTCTAAAGGATTCTTCTTCTAAATATCCATATTCATCCTTTTTCCTATTTATCAAAAAGCCCCTATCATGCCTTGAAAATTTTTCTCTTATCTTTCGGTTAAAAGGAATTACCGTTCTCCTTAGAGAATCCTTCGCTCTTTTAAAGATCTTTTGTATATTCATGCTATCACATTCCTTTTTCTTTTTGCCAACAAAGCTTACATTTTATTCATACTGGCACAAAATCTTTTCTCCTGCCAATATCATTATGTAAACCATGTTTTCTTTCTTAAGTATAACACAATCATATAAGAATTCTATCCCTATTTTCTAAAATTTTTCTTAAAATTTTTGTAACTGTTCAGTTTCAAACAATATACGGTATCAGCCCGTCTGCCAACAGCTTATTTTTTTAATCATATACGCACCTGCCGTAGGAAAGAGAACACATAGTAAAGCAAAGCTTATAACTGAACAGTTACAAATCATCATAAGTTTACAATCAAGGTATCATATCCCAGTCTGCTTAACTGTTGTTCCAGCTCTCTTGCACCTTCCAGTGTACTCTCATTTCCTACAACTACTGCATAGTACCCATTCCAATCCCTGATTTGTGCATTATATCCCTCATTTAAAAGCCTGTTTAATGCATATTCTGCATTTTCATATCTCCGATACAAACCAACCTGAACTCCGAATCCCTTTCCTGATTGCCCTGTTCCCACCGTATCTTCTATTCCTTTTGCAATAGCGTCCACCATTTCATCAAAATTTTCATCGAATGTCCGGTTATCCGCATCCGTATTAATAAATCCTGCCTCAATTAAAATTGCCGGCATTTTTGTACGCCTTAAAACGATTAAATCCGGCCTTACCGATACACCCAAATTATTAAATCCCACCTTTTCCAGTTCTGCATTTACATTCCTTGCCATCTCTGCTGGTATCCCCGAGTCATTATAGACCAATGTCTGCACTCCGCTATAAGTATTCGGATTGGGACTTGAATTCCTATGGAAGGACACAAAATAATCGCCTCCGCTCTCATTTGCCATCCGTGCTTTATCAATTGGTCTTTGATAAACATCTGTTGTCCTTGTGAAAACCACCGGAAAACCATCCTGTTTTAACTTCTCTCCTACAGCCAGTGCCAGTTTGAGATTATCATCCTTTTCCTTTCTACCGTTATAACTTGCTCCATTGTCATACCCGCCATGTATAGGGTGTTAATTGCGAAAAATCATATTTGTTTCAAACAAATCCTTTAATTCATCTGTAAAATTATAAACTATCTTGATTTTCCGGTTTTCGTAAACATATATGCTGTCGATCATTTCAACAATGATACTGCGGTCAAGCTCTTTAATATCCTTAAGCTGTAGCAGCCTCTTTACCCATTCTGATTCAAAAGGATCCTTCTGAGCTTCTTTTCCAGATGCTTCCAACCATCCGATCTGCTTTAACAACATCTCTTCCTTTTTTATATAATTCTGTCTGTAAGAAATATATTCTTCTTTGGTAATCAAATCTTCTTTCCAGTCTTCGTATACAGACTGCTTCCACTTCCTTACTTTTTCCAGTTCCCCTTTTATCTGTATTATTTGGGATTGCCGTGTATTTTTGTTAATCTGCTTATGTCCTGTTGTTTGTGCCCTTGCCAGAGTTTCCAAATCATCTATGCTCTGTATTATCTTTTTTAAATCTGCTAACACAATGCTTTCCAATACTGCTAGCGGCATTGTGTGTGGAGTACAATACTGTTTTCCATATCGTTTATAGGTTCCACAATAGAAAGAATACACTTTTGTTCCATCCGCTTTCGACCAGGATACTTTTGCCATCGCTGCATTACAATCCCCACACCTTATCATTCCGGCAAAAATACTTTGTTTGGTGGTAAGATCTAATTCTCTGGTACGGCATGTTAGTAAATGCTGTGCCTTATTCCATGTATCCATATCAATAATCGGTTCATGCGTCTGCTCTACAACAATCCAGTCCTTCCGGTCAACACTTGCCTGGGGACTTCTCATTGTCTGGTGTTTCGTCCCCTGTACCATATTCCCAATATAAATCTCTTTATGTAGAATGCTGTTCACAGTTGAATAGGTCCAATATGTGCTATTCTTATAATTGCTGTTTCTGTATTTATCTCCATTAAGCTCTTTATATGCGGAAGGGCATAAGATTCCTTCCCTCGTAAGAATTCTTGCAATCTTTTGTTTCCCAATCCCGGATATATACATTTCAAATATTCTCTTTACGATACTTGCCGGATACTCATCAATTACCAGTTTATTCTTATCTGCTTCTGATTTCTTATACCCGTAACTTGCAAAAGAACCTATAAATTCACCGGAACGCTGTTTTGTTTTTAAAGTTGCCTGAATCTTCTGGGAAATATCCCTGGCATATTGTTCATTAAATATATTCTTTATCGGCAGCATCATGTCATATGCCTGTTTCATACTGTCGATTCCGTCGGACAGTGATATAAAACGTATCCCCATTTCCGGAAAAAAGCGTTCCAGATATCTGCCGGTATCAATATAATCCCTTCCAAATCGAGATAAATCCTTTACAATAACGCAGTTTACTTCCTTTTTTTCAATATCCTGTATCATTCTTTGAAACTCCGGTCTTTCAAAAGCTGACGTTAGATAACGATACTTTTGAAAACACTGGAAAATCAAGGTTT
>CAJUBR010000101.1 GCA_910584695.1 uncultured Lachnospiraceae bacterium | reverse complement strand
TCTTCCGTCGAATTTTGTTAATGTATGCGGTCATGTTCCGTTCATCAAAAACATATTCATTATTCCAAACAGCATCATAAATCTGCTCTTTGCTGAAAACACGCCCTTTGTTCTGTACCAACAGCATAAGTATTTCAAATTCTTTTCCTGTTAATACAATTTCTGTCCCATTACGAAAAACCTGATAATTCTCTGGTACAAGTTTCAGACCATCAAAGGAAAGCAACGTATCTTTTTCAGTTTCCATAGGTAATTGATAGCCATATTCCTCTATCAGACACTTGAGCTGATTGATAAAATTATCATCAACATTCTCCATTTTAATGAGTATCACATTTCCAATTTTACATCACTTCTTTCCTTAATTATCCTCAACCTGTTTCTATTTTACAATTATTGTTCCACTACTGCTGCTAATCTCTAATTTGTTATTGCCTTGCCCGATATTTCCCTGTTTACAGCCTGATGTGTCTTTTGTAAAATCTATATTGCTTAGCTGCATTGTTATATCATTAGAATCAGTTGTAATATCTAATTGCAAATCCGTTGGACTTTCCTTATGTGATACGGATACATCGCCTGAATCAGTCTGTACTTTCAATGCTGAATAAACGCCTGCTCCTCCTACACCGACTTCACCGGAACTGGTGACAATCGCCAAAGAATCAAAATTTACATCCTTTAATGTCACATATCCTGATTTGCTTACAATTTCCACATCAGGTATCGTACTGTTTTCAAACGTTACATCTCCTGATGTTGTGACTATTTTAGCATTACTCACAGTCACATTAGACAATACCACATATCCTGATGTATTGACTAATGACAACTCCTGAATGGAAATGTTATCAATCTGCATATTTCCACTTCCATTACTAATTTTGAATGGAATTTCTATCCCTTTAGGCAAATATACTGTAATTTCACCGGGCTTTCCAGCCGAAAACTGCTCTGCCATATTTTGCTGCTTATCTGATTGCAGAATATTCAAGGTAATGTCTTTCTGAACTACTGCTATATCCGATTTTTCCTTTTCAATCGTTCCGCTATAGCTGACATGAATTTTTTCATCGGGAGATTCATCTACTTTCAATTCCCATGACTCAAGACTAACATGGATTTCGGAAATTCCGTCAACCTTAAAATCCTGCTTATCACTAACCTTTTTCCCTTTACCGCATCCAGTAAGACAGATACCGCAAACTATCACAATAATGAAGAAATCTATTATTTTTTTCAATTTATTATCTCCTTTACAACAAATCTCTTGTTTCCGCATTGAATACGGACAGCACCGCAAACGTAAATGATACGACCGTCAAAATAGCAGGAAATATCAGATTACCAGCTAACGAAAAATCTCCGATATTTGCCTGTGTGAGAAAAATCATAATAAAAGAAGCTATAATTGTTGCTTTCGATGACTTCATTATCATTCCGATAAAAAGCGCAATAAAGCTCATACTCACAATCACAACTGACTTTAACAAAAGCTGGATATAAAAGGACAGGCTTCCCATATTGAAGTCAATCGCAAATGATGATTCCATGCTTAGTGAACCGATAGAAACACAGGCATAAATCAACAGTTTCGTTACCACCAGCGCAGCAAAATTAAACAGCCAGACCGCTATCATCTGAGATGCTAAGATTTTCTGCCTTTTAATCGGGTAAGAAAACATCAGGTTCATTGTTTTATTCTTATATGCACTTACGATAAAAGAAGCCAGCATAACACTTGTGAATATCAGGAAGGACATACTTGTAAACAGTTCAATCGGCGCAGAGATTGTACCCATTCCCTCTGCTGCATCCAGCGTACCGTCCGGATCGTTTGCAATCCCCAAAAATGCCAGTGCGAATACAAACAGACAGAGAAACGCCGCCAGAATGACCGCACCCCGCATATATTTTGCTATGTTATTCTTCTTCCATTCCAGTTTTATCAGTTTTATCATTTCCTTACACCCTCCCCTGTCAGCTTTAAGAAATAGTCCTCAAGACTTTCCGCTTTTTTACTGATAGAATTGATTTCCACCTCATTCATGGCTAATGCCTTTGATATGTCTTTTGTATCAATACAGGCATCATAGATGCGGATACACTTCTCATCAATTACCTTGAAGTTGCTTAGCTCCAGTTTGTCAGCCAGAACATAAGCCGCTTTTTTGGTATTCTCAACCGCAAGCTCTATATATGCCGTATTCATTTCCGAGATTTCTTTCATGGAAATTTCTTTCATCATGTTTCCATGATTGATAACGCCAATCGTATCTGCAATGCTTTCCACCTCTGAAAGCATATGGCTGGATATAATGATTGTAATTCCATATTCACTGCACAGCATCCTGAATAAATCCCTGATCTGTTTCATTCCGGCTGGATCAAGCCCGTTTGTAGGCTCGTCAAGTATCAGCAGTTCCGGTTTGCAGAGGATTGCGCGGGCAATTCCTAAACGCTGTTTCATTCCCAATGAATAGCTTTTTACCTGCTTTTCGGACGCATCTGCTAATCCCAGCATTTCAAGCGCATCCTCCACACATCCGGGAGTATGATACCCCATGTACTCAGAGTGAAGCTGCAAATTGTCCTTTCCACTCATATGGTCATAAAAACATGGAAATTCAATAATGCTTCCCATCCTTTTCAGCACCTCATAAGATGCAGGCGTAAGCTTTTCTCCGAACAGCCAGACCTCTCCTGAGGTTGGTTTCCAGAGATTTGTGAGCATTTTCATAACTGTTGTTTTTCCGGCTCCGTTCGGTCCTAAAAATCCGTAAACCTCCCCTTTTTTCACATGGATATTTACGTTTTTCACCAACTCCTTACCGTCAATGATTTTTGTTAATTGATTTGTCTGTACTATATTTGGCATATCTGCTGCCTCCTTTCTGAATCCTATTATAACGATTCAGTTTTTCAAAACTCTTGAATAATTCTTACAAATTTCTTTCGTGGCATTTTTTTATAGATGTTCTTCCAGCAATGCAAAATACTACAAAACCTATTAACAGCAGAAAATAAAATCCAATTCCCCTGATAATGCACATGGACGCCAAAAGGGTTTTTCCACTGAAAATATTTCTAAATACATTCTTATACATCGCTTCTGTAACTCCCTGCGCTCCGGGAATTGGAAGCATATCTACTGCAACATATATAGCTGCCTGTAGCAGAATGACATCCGCCATCCCCGCAGTTCTAAATCCTAACCCACAATATACTATATAAGTCAATACAAAAATGCTAAGTCTTTGTATAAAAGTTCCAACTATGGTTGTTATTATCATTTTTTTATGGTTTTTAAGAAAATAAACCACATTCCGATAATTTGATAGAAACTTGTCTATCTTCTCTATTCTCGAATTATCTTTCTTCCATAACCGAAGATGCACTAAAACATTTTCTAATTTACAGAAACAACCCCTAATTAACTTTGATGAAAACATAACTAATATCAGAATAATTACTACCACAATATTCAGAAACAATCCCAAAAAATATAACCAATAATATCCCCGCAAATATCTTTTCAACGGTATGTTCCAAAATATCCACATTCCTATTCCAATTAAAACGAGAACAAGTTTATATGAAATGGCAATGGTCATCAAAACGACCGAAGATGCTGACAGACTGTTTCCGTTTCGTTTCATGTAATACATCTGTACAGGCTGTCCTCCGGTTGCTGAAGGTGTAATGCCTGAAAAGAAAAATCCAATAAAAGAATAAGCAATACAACAAGGCAATGCTGCCTGCTCACCAATTCCTTTCAATAGATACCAGATCATGACGCCTTCTGCTGATACAAATAACAACGCAAGAAAAATCGCTGTAAATGTATATTGACATGGCATCTGCCTAATTGCATTTACAATTTCTCTAAAACTCTGCCCTTGAAAAACAATGTCAAAGGTAAACAGCATAATAACAATAAAAAAAATACTGTTCAGTATCAGCCTATGAATCATTTTCTTACTCATAAACGGACACTCCTTTTATTTTACAGCCAGATGTTTTTGTAGAAATTTCTGACAGCCTGCCTTCAAAAAGCACCCGCAATTTTTCACATTCATAAAAGTCCTTTGGCGTTATAAGAGAAAAATGTTTAGATGAAACTCTAATTCCATTTTCCTGCAAAATCTTTCCAATATAAGAAGAACAGGTATATTGATTCTTAATATAAAAAGGAACTCCCATTAAAATAAATGGCAACCCTATTACTGCATAATGAATACGCATCCGTTTGTTATAATCTTTTTTCAGCCTTTCCATTATCGCTTTTTTCTGTGCATATGTGCAATCCAGCTCACAGATCCTATAAAATGCTGACGGAAAAGTATGTAATATCTCATTCCTGCTTTCTTTTGTAAACCCGGCAAAAATAGGAATAGCCGGATTTCTCCTCCCGACACTGTAAGCCTCTTTAAATGTGGGTTCTTCCGAAATTACCACATGGATATATCTCTGTTTTACATATCTGCGTATTAATGCCGCAAAAAAACCCGGTGTATCTACAAGCGCAATATAAATATGTGACATACTCTCTGCTCTCTTTCTATTGAAATTTGTAAATCCGCTTTGCAATACGATAACCTGTTATAGTGACCTTCTTCCCTAATCTGCCGGGAAGATTTGTAAAACCGCTAAGCGTGGTATATCGCAGCCGGTAATACAGCTTTGGGTTTTTCCTTTTTATATCTGACCAAAGCTGCCCATACCAGACTTTCGCCTGCTCATCGCCTCTAAGCAGTAAATGAATAGACGAAATCGCCAGCATAATAGAAATGTTGCGGCACATATAATTTGCAAGTTTCGGATAGTTCTCTTTTACCTCATCCAGATTTACACTTTCTGCGACAATTCCTGTCACTTTCATATGCTGTTCAACCCTTGCAATTAACATATTTTCATTTACGGACTGATCCTCCCTGCCCAAAAAATACTGGTACAGGTCAATGTCCATATAATAAAGTGTTTTTACATAGGGCAGCGGATAGTAAGCAAAAATATTGTCCACATAAAATGTATTTTCCGGCAGAACCACCTTAGAATTTCGTAATACATCTGTACGATAAATGAGAGCGTGCATAACCAAATATTGATGAGGACGGAATGTTCCTATTTTATCCCATGAGCAAACTTTATCTATGGGAAAAATATTCCTGTAATTTATTGTTTTTCGTATCCCATCGTTTAAATGGTTATAAGTATAATCACATATCAACATATCAGGGCAGTTTTCCCTCCCTGATACATCTTTTTTCAACCACCTCCTTATCTTTCCTAAAAGCTCTTTATATGCTTTTTCTTCTAACCAATCATCAGAATCTACAACTTTAAAGTATTTTCCTGTGGCAAGTGCAAGCCCTGTATTTACACCAGAGCCATGCCCTCCGTTTTCTTTATGTACCACTGTTACTATATCCGGGAATTGTCTGCAATATTGCTCGGCAATTTCTCCCGTATGGTCAGTAGAACCATCATTAACCACAATAATCTCGACTTCATTCCCTCCTGCAACTAAGGAATCAAGACAGCGTTTTAAATATTGTTCTGAGTTAAAACATGGCACAGTAATCGTTAAATGTTTCATCTATCAAAATCCTCCTTCAAAAACATTATAACGATTACGTTTTTCAAAACTCTTGAATAATTCTTACAAATTCCTTTCGCCTGATATTCAATACAGAACCTTCTTTAGTTTTACTGTAAATACCGTTTTAATACCGGGTTCGCTTTCTAATAAAATATCTCCGCCCATCTGCTTTGCAAGATTTTTGGCGATTGTAAGTCCTAATCCATTACCCTGTATCTGACGGTTACGGGAATCCTCCATTGTATAGAGCCTTTCAAATACACTGGCTGCAAACTCTTTTCCAATCCCCTTTCCTTTATCTGCAACATCAATGTAAACATATCTTTTATCTTCTCTCAGGAAAAAACCGATATATTTCCCATCACTGCCATAACGGATTGCATTTGACAGCAGATTGTTCAAAATCCTGTTGATTGACTCCGTATCCCCTTGAACAAAAATTTTCTGTTCCGGAATGGATATGTCCACAGCAAATTCTTTTTGAAGTAACAGCTCATAAAAACCAAGCACATTCTCCCGACATAACTCATTGATATTTATCTTGGTTATTTTCATGCCCACATCCCCAGCCTCCAGCTTTGCCAGTGTAAAAAACTGGTTAATCAATTCCATAACCTGCTTTGCCTTTAACTCGACCTTTTTCAATATTTCATCTTCCTTATTTTCTATACGCATAATCTCTAAATATCCTAAAATAACTGTCAGTGGAGTTTTTATATCATGCGAGATATTTGCAAGCATTTTCTTTGTGGAGATTTCCTGTCTGCGGTAATCAATCTTTGTTTTTTGACGGTCTAAAAGCATCCGGTTAATCTGCCCGCTTAAATTCATAAGAATTTTGTTGTCGGTAAAAACCATAACCTTCTCATCGCTATCATCTTCTAAAATATCTGACAGCTTTTCACCTATTTTTTTCAATTTCATCTGTATTCCTTTATTAAAAACAAAACGCTGGTAAACGATAACTGCAATCAGAAAAATAATGGCGCTGCTTAAAAAAAATATAATTGATTTATCACTCATTCTTCCTCTCCTAACCTATACCCAATCCCCCACACCGTTATGACATATTTGGGATTGCGTGGATTGTCCTCTATTTTGTTCCGCAGTCTGCTGATATGGACATTGACTGCATTTTCATCTCCCACATAGGTATCATTCCATACGCTGGAATAAATCTGTTCTTTGGTATAAACCTTTTTTGGGTTTTTAACTAAGAGTTTCAAAATTTCAAATTCTTTTACTGTCAATTCTATTCTCGCTCCCTCTTTCAGTACAGAATAATCCTCTGTGTTAATGGTAAGCTTTCCCCATGTTATTGTATCTTCCCTTCTTTCTATTCCTGCCGAATACTGTGTAGTTCTCCTGATATTTGCCTTGATTCTTGCCAATACCTCTGTTACGGAAAATGGCTTTGTAACATAATCATCTGCTCCAAGTCCTAACCCTAATGATTTGTCAGAATCCGTATCTTTTGCTGATACAATGATAATCGGCACTGTGCTTTTCTCCCTTATGGCATTCATCACTTCCATTCCATCTAACTTAGGAATCATCAGGTCAAGCAGTACCAGACTGTATTCATCATCAAAAAACTTTTCACAGGCACTTTCCCCATCATAAGCAGTTACTACTTCAAATCCTTCTGTTCCAAGAAATTTTTTCAGCATATCGCTAATTTCTACATCATCCTCAATTAACAATATCTTCATTTCTTATTTCCTCGCTTTCTTTGATCCTGTGGTTTTTCTGAATTTTTAGGGATTGCCCAGACTCCATTAAACCTGATTACGCCTTCAATTCTGTCTTCTGAACATAACCGTTGTATTCTTCTTTCAGAAATACCCCATTTTTCTGCTGCTTCTTTTACTGATATATATTCCATAATCTGCCTCCTTTAATATTCATATTTTATACGTTACAACGAATAATATCAAGTCTTTTTTCCATATATCTTAAAACCGACACACCCTCTGGGAGTGTCGTGGGTAGATTAGCAAGCACTGCCCATGTCCGGACACATGGGCGAAATTCCCCATACTTCCCTAC
>CAJUBR010000100.1 GCA_910584695.1 uncultured Lachnospiraceae bacterium | reverse complement strand
GGAATCATAGATTCTGACCCCCGCTTCCATTTCTTTTAGAAACTCCTGTGTTATTATGCGATTTACGGTCACCACATATTCTTTTTCATGCCGGTTTCTTGCTCTGGCAATCTCATTACATAAATCCCCATCATTGGTCAGCAGCAACAAACCTTCCGAATCTTTATCCAGCCGGCCGATATATTTTAAATCAGAATCCAACGAAAAATTGCGGAAAATACCTGATGCATCTCCTCTGTGGGAAGTACAGGCATAACCCTTGGGTTTATAAAATACGATCAGCTTGAAGGGTTCCTCGCACCGGATGATTTTCCCGTTTATACTCACTTCATCCTGACTGCTTACCTGCATTCCCACCTCGGCAGGAACACCGTTTACCAATACCCTGCCGGACGAAATCCACTCATCTGCTTTTCTTCTGGAACAAAATCCAGATGTACTGATATATTTATTCAGTCTTACCAAATCACTCATCATATTCCTCATTTCTTCTAATGCTTAAAAACCGATCAGTTCGTCTTTACCTGCCATTCCCGTCATCAGTGCATACTCTCTCCGCTCTGTATAAAGCTCTGCAAAAGATGCCTGTTTATAGGCAGCAATCGGAAATATCAGAACCATTCCCGGGATTGCAAGCAGACCGCATGATATTAATGCAAGAACCACCTCTGCCAATACAAATAACAGATACCAACCGATAAAGGAAAGACTCATAACAAACATCTGCCATTTATGCCCCTGTGTCATCTTTGTGCTAATTTCCCTTGCCCTTTCTTTTGATATTCCCGGATTTTCTGCCATAACATAAGAAACAAAAAAGTATTGATAATATTTCACCAGACCGGGAAAATAAAATACCAGACTCCATCCAAATATCCGGATATTTGCTGCAAACATCGTCTTTACAACCTGCATATAACCGCCTTTTGAAAACGCGGAAAACAAATCAGAAAATTGTGCTGTTCCTTTACGGTTTTCCATAAAAAAACGCCGATATCCAACTCCAACCGGTGCACCTAAAAAAGAACCGATCAAAAATTGTATTGTTACGATCAATGCATAGACAATCAAAAAAACGATCAGTGTGACGGCGATCACTATACATATTGACTGTATCAGTTGTTCCTCAGTCAACCCAAAACGGTTTTCTATATCCTCCATCAAATGATCCATATCTTCATTCAAATCATTCCCATATTCATAACCGGATGTACCCCCGTTATCATGGAAATTCTTTGATTCCTCCAATTCGGAAAGCATCTGCTGTGTAGAACCTGCTCCACCTCCATAACCGCTAAAAGAAAAAGAACCGCTATTTAACAAACCGGTCCACCCAGCACCCAAAAGAGAGGCCACTGCTACTACCAGCATAGTAATCCAAAAATTATTTTTTAATGCATTGCGTGCATTTTTTTTAAACAGTCTTCTATCTATTTTTTCCATAATGTCCCTCCTCAAACCATATTTTTTATCATAACACGTTATACACCCTTTTTCAAATGATTCTCATCAAAAGTTTCATTTTCTGCTTGAAATAATTAAGGCAAGCATATATAATACTACTTGAATACAAAGAGGTGTTCTTACGTTTTTTAAGAACACCTTATTTTTATGTGGGAATCAGTGCATCGGACAAAAAAATGTCTGTTGCAATTATAACTCTAAGAATAAGAAAAGGAAGGGATTTCATGGATAGTATTGATAAGAAAATTTTACATCTATTACAGGAAAACGCCAGATATCCATTAAAATATCTGGCCAGTAAGGTGTTTTTATCTTCACCTGCTGTTTCAGCAAGAATCGATCGGCTGGAAAAAGCCGGAATTATTATCGGGTATCACGCAGCCGTAGATCCTGTTATGCTGGATTACCACGTGACCGCATTTATTAACATGTCATTAGATCCAAAACAAAAACCGACATTTTATCCCTATATAGAATCATGTCCCAATGTTTTGGAATGTAACTGTGTAACCGGTGCATATTCCATGTTAATAAAAGTTGCTTTTCCCAGTACAATGGAACTGGATTCTTTTATCGGGCAGCTCCAAAAATATGGGAAAACAGAAACCCAGATCGTGTTCTCCACTCCCGTCAAGCCACGGGGGATTGATATATACGCTCCTGATTTGACAGAAGATCCCGATACAAATGAAGAAACTTAAAGGATATTGAAAGCAAAGGGGAATGCCACAGTAAAAAAGAAAAATTTTCTTAATGCGACATTCCCCTTTAACCTTATATTCATAAACAGGCTTCCCTTTCCTATGGTTCCTGATGATCTTTTGCCGGAGCCCCTGTGGTTACCGTCTCTGTGGAGGCTTCTTTTCCCTCTGTACTTTCCGAGCCCGGTTTTGCTTCCTCAGTTGTCTGTATATTGTTTCCGCTGATCATATCATAAAATTCCTTTAAAGAAGAATCCTTTTCTTTTAATTCTGTATTCTTTTTCTCAACCGATTTGTATATCTTTTGTATATCCTCATCCCCTTTTATCTTCTCAATATAAGTCTGAGTCTCGTCCGATAGCTTACCGTTATGAACCAAATATCCTCTTGCACCATTTACGATATACAATGTCATAATATCATAAGGAGAAGAATTGACACCCGCAATTGTCAGATTGGCCACTACAAATGCCACATAGCTTCCTTCCTCCATCCCTTCCTTTGTATATACTGTAATTTTATCATAACCTGTAATAAATTCTGCTTTCTTTTTCAAATTCTCATTATTATTATTATATTCTGACGGTTCCGTTACCATATCCTGTAAGGTTTCGTTATCACATTCCGTCACCGCTTTAAAATACTTTTTAATAAAGGAATTCAGTTCTTTATCTGCATCTTTCGCATACGGAATCATGGTATCATGTTCTTCATCAACGTCTAATTTTTCATCCAGAACCGCTTTTTTATCCGCTTTGCTTATATTCTTCTTTGCAGATGGCATTCCGACAAAAATATAAGCCAGCACGCAGCATAAAACGAAAAGACTCCATCCCAATATCAATTTAAGTTTTGGACTAATATAAATGGTATCATTTCCCATTCTGATCTCTGATTCCTTTAAATGGAAACTTTCATAGGAATCAGAAACCCTGTCAAATATATTTTTTTTCATAAGAATCTCCTGTCAAATAGCTATGTATCATAACACCATACAATTCTATTTTAACAAAATGCATATTAAATTGCAACTAGTGATTGCTATTTTGAAATATTTGTAGTATTATACTATATGTAATGCACCAGTAGCTCAGTGGATAGAGCAATGGCCTCCGGAGCCATGTGAGGGAGTTCGATTCTCTTCTGGTGCATTTAATATTTTCAGAAAGGGGCTGTCGCATTCCTGTTTTCTTCTTCCTTTTGTGACAGCTCCTTTCCTCTCCCTTTTTTATTTAAGTTAGTTAATTGCGAAACTGTAAAATTTGAAAATCAGGGAGAAGAACGGAGGCAATTCTTATGCACTATCATATATACTGTAATTTAAAAACAATGGATATCTGCCGTCAAAATGCCATACAGGAATTTGAAAAAAGATTATCTGCTTATTGCAGCACAACCCTTCATCCCGGTCTTTCCCTTTCCTTTCCAAAGGATATAAAAGAAACCAATCATTTATTTTTATACATTCGTACCGGTCCTTCCACCTATTCCTCAGAAGAATTTGCCGCTTTCTTAAAAGATATCCAGCATAGTGGGAAATCATATGTCCACGTTATAATCGGTTATTCTGAAACTGCATTGTATGATGCATTAGCACCATTACCGAATTGCATTTTGCCTCTCACACTTTCCCTGACAGGAAGCTGTCTTTCCCTGGAAACAATCACTTTGTTATTCTACGAACAGCTCTACCGTGCCTATACCATCCTTCAGGGAAAAACTTACCACAAGTAATTGGTAACATTTATCATATTTACAATTTCTTCACATAACACCATTCGCATCATCTGATGGGGAAATGTCATTTTTGAAAAACTCAGTTTCAAATTGGCCCGTTCTTTCACCCTTTCCGGCAACCCAAGGGAACCGCCTATCACATAGACAATACTGTCATATCCTGCTTCCGTCACCTTTGTGATATATTTTTTATGCTGATTGGTTGTCATTTCCTTTCCCTCTATACATAACGCTACCACATAGTCCCTTTTCGAGATCTTGTTTATCAGACGTTCACATTCTTTTTCCAAAAACAGCTCTCTCTTCTTTCCCTTTAAATGTTCCGGTATTTTTTCATCGGGAAATTCAATAATTTCAATCTCCTTTTTTTGCTTTTTTATCTGATTACAAAGATCTGAAATCGCATCCTTATAAAATTGATCTTTCAGCTTTCCAATACACAAAATTCGATACTTCATGATATTCCTCCAAATGTTTTCATTTTGTTTTTTTCACAGTCATAATTTGTTCATATTTATACTTTATATTAAAAACATAATATTTTTCATAATTTTTTTCATTTAATTCTCCCTTATACATAAAAGAAGAGACCGCTAAGCGGTCTTTTTCTTTTGCTGTCAGTTATTTAAAATCCTTTCCCATTCCTTCATTATTTCCACGAAAGATCATATATTATTGTTTTTCATATCTTTAAATTCCTGCAGCATTTCTTGTGACGGTTCCTTTGTTATAAGTGACACTACAATAATCAGCAACATACTGATTATAAATCCAACTGCTAAAGAGTAAAGACCTGTCTGAACACCCAGTGTATTTATGATTTCTTTTCCGTTATCATTAAGTGCCCCTGTATGGAAAATCGGTATATAATCCCATATTAACACCGTTGCCGCCCCGGAAACAATACCTGCAATGGCCCCCGGTAAATTGACACGGTTCCAGTATAAGGAAAGTAAGATAACCGGTCCAAACGCAGCACCAAATCCTGCCCATGCATTTGAGACGAGTCCCATCACGGAACTGTCCGGATTCAGTGCGATCAAGTATGCTAAAAGTGCCACTACAACTACCGTCCCACGGCTGACATTTAAGACTGTTTTATCGTCTGCATCTTTTTTAAATACACCCTTAAACAAATCTTCTGCCACTGCCGATGCTGTGACCAGCAGCTGGGAATCTGCGGTGGACATGATTGCGGCTAAAATACCGCAAAGAAATAATCCCCCAATAAATGCTAAGTTTAAATCCTGTGTAAATATCTGTTTGATCATCTCAATAAAGACATTTTCTGCTGTTATATCTGTGGTTTCACCTAAAATAACAGGATAAAGATATGCACGTCCCACAATACCGATTACAACAGCAAAGCTTAAAGAAACAGCAACCCAGATAATTGCGATCACTTTTGATTTCTTAAGTTCCTTTTCATTTGAAACTGCCATAAAACGTACTAAAATATGTGGCATTCCAAAATATCCAAGTCCCCACGCAAGCTGTGAAATAATGTAAACGGCAGATACAGGTTCCCCTGAGTCATGCATAATATTTAAAAAAGAACTCACACCTCCTGCTACACCAGTATCTCCTAACACGTCTACAAGATTACTAGAACCCACTAAAACATAAGCAATAATCGGAATACACAAAATACCGATCAACATCAGCGTTCCCTGAATAAAGTCAGTCACACAGACTGCCATAAAACCTCCTAGGAAAGTATAAACCAAAATAACAATTGCACCAATTGTCAATGCTGCTTTATAATCTACACCAAATACTGATGTAAACAGTTTACCGCCTGCTGTCAGGGCAGATGCCGTATAAACCAGAAAGAAAATTACAATTACAAGCGAGGATGCAATCAAAAGAATTTTCTTTCTATCATGAAAACGATTTTCCAGATAAGCCGGAAGTGTCAATGAATTATTGGCACGAATCGTATATCTCCTAAGCCTTGAAGAAACAAGCAACCAGTTGCATACCGTACCGATAAACAGACCCACAGCAATCCATGCCTGTCCGGTACCAAAGGCATAAATACTACCTGGAAGTCCCATTAAAAGCCAGCCGCTCATATCCGAAGCCTGGGCAGACAATGCTGCTACCCAGCCATTCAGATTTCTCCCGCCTAAGAAAAAATCCTCTGAATTCTTTGTTTTTCTCGCATACATAGCACCAATGATAATCATGACAATCATATATGCCGCAAATGCAAGTAAAATCCATACTAATGAATGATTCATATTCTATTTCTCCTTATAAACACAAAATTCGGTTAATTCTACCATACTTCCAAAAAAAAATCCAGTTTTATCCTCAATTAGTCGGAGTAATCACTTAGTTACAGTTCCGTCTATGATTCCCGCGAGCAACGAGTCAAGTGGTTGCCTGCAGACATTTAGCGGCTGCCGCGAGGGTCAAATACCCCGTTGCTTGCAGCGGGGTTGTTGACTACCAGAGGTCTTCCTCCTAATTTTAATTTTATAGTGACAAACCAGACAAAACATCATATAATAAGCAATGTATGATTTTTACATAGAAAGCGGCAAAATATTTTTATTTTTTTATATACTTGGGGAGGATAAAAAACATGGATATACTATCAATCTTACAGCTTTTAGGCGGTGTCGGATTATTCTTATATGGCATGAGCCTGATGGGATCATCTCTGGAAAAGCTTGCCGGTTCCGGTCTGGAACGGATTTTAGAAAAATTAACAACCAGTAAAAAGAAAGGAGTCGGGTTTATCAAGGGCTGGGGACTGGGTACCGGTGTTACCGCCATCATTCAGAGCTCTGCCGCCACCACCATTATGCTGATCGGCTTTGTAAATGCGGGGATCATGAAACTTGCACAGGCAATTCCTGTCGTTTTAGGTGCAAATGTAGGAAGTACGGTTACTGCACAGATTTTACGTCTTGGGGATCTAGCTTCCGATAATTTGATTCTGCAATTACTAAAACCCTCTTCTTTTGCTCCTATGCTGGTGGGAATTGGTGCCTTCATCCTGTTATTTACCAAAAAGAAAAAAGCAAAAGATATTGCCGGAATCATGGTGGGACTCGGTGTTCTTTTTTATGGTATGACCATGATGGAAACCGTATTTGCACCTTTAAAAGAATCCGAAACCTTTCAAAACGCATTTACTTCCTTCAGCAATCCGTTTTTAGGAATTCTGATTGGTCTCGTTATCACTGCGATTATACAAAGCTCCTCTGCTTCTGTCGGTATTTTACAGGCATTATCTGCAACAGGAAGTGTGAGCTATGCCACTGCTATCCCTATCATAATCGGGCAAAATATCGGTAAATGCATGACTATTATCTTAGGCTCAATCGGTGCCAACAAAAAGGCAAAACGCGTATCCCTAAGCTATTTGTTTTTTAATATTTTTGGTGCTGTCTTATTTACAGTTATTATATATGGTATTTATTATACCGTAGGAATCGGTTTTTGGAACAATACTGTAAACCGTGGTGATATTGCAAATATCCACTTGCTTTTCAATTTTATAACCAGTATTATCCTTCTTCCATTCAGTCAGAAATTAGGGGATTTTACAGGAAAAGTAATCGGTGATGATGACATCTCTAAAACAGATCAGGAGCTTGCAACATTAGACGATATGCTCTTAAATACACCTACGATCGCTCTTGAACAGTGCAAACAGGTCATTGCCTCCATGGCGGATGCCATCTATGAAAACTACCGGATTGCAACCGGACTGATCTATAATTATGATGCGTCCAAACGGGCAACTTTAGAAGAAAACGAATCCTTT
>CAJUBR010000099.1 GCA_910584695.1 uncultured Lachnospiraceae bacterium | reverse complement strand
AAGTACCGACGGCTCCAAAGTACCCTGCTTATGATATTGTTTATATTGCACAACTGGATCTTAGAAATAGGTAGTTTCGCAATTACTTACAGATGTTTTAATAAAAAGGAGATGGAAAATGGGTATTTTGTCAGGTCTGGAACCGGAAAGAGTTTTTTATTATTTTGAAGAGATATGTAAGATTCCTCATGGTTCTTATCATGAAAAAGCAATTAGTGATTATCTGGTAAGCTTTGCGAGAAAGCATGGTTTTCCAGTTTATCAGGATAAATTATATAATGTGGTAATGCAGATAGGGGCAAGTGAGGGATATGAGAATGAGGAACCGTTGATTTTGCAGGGACATATGGATATGGTCTGCGAGAAAACAGCGGATGCTTCTATTGATATGGAGCGGGAAGGGCTTTGTCTGGCTACGGATGGAGCGTATGTTTATGCAAAGGATACAACTCTTGGAGGGGATGATGGAATTGCAATTGCTTATATGCTGGCAATTGCGGAGAACAGCGAAATTGCCCATCCGCCTCTTGAATACATTATTACGGTTTCAGAAGAGGTTGGTATGGAGGGGGCAAATGGGATTGATTTGTCAATGTTAAAGGGACATTGTATGTTAAATCTGGACTCCGAGGAAGAAGGAGTTTTCTTAAGCAGTTGTGCCGGTGGAATGTCAACCCAGATTACTCTGCCTGTAAAAAGAGTACAGTCGGAGGAAGGAATCTGGTATGAAATAGCTGTAAAGGGTTTATTAGGAGGACATTCCGGCTGTGAGATTGATAAAGGGCGGGCAAATGCCAATAAAATATTAGGCAGGATTTTGTATGAATTAAAAAAGCAGACCCAGTTTTTTATATATTCGATGGAGGGGGGGAAGAAGGATAATGCAATACCGCTTAAGGCAAAAGCCCAGATTGGAATAAAACAGGATGAATTTGAAAGGGTTTTTGAGAAAGTGACAGAACTCAATGATGTCTTAAAGGCTGAATATGCAAAATCGGATGCAGGAATCGAGGTTGTGTTACAAAAAATAGAGAGGCAGGGAAAGAAAATGGTACTGGAGGAATCCAGTGCTGCAAATGTAATTGCGTTGCTAATGACACTGCCTGACGGAATCCAGGGGATGAGTATGTCAGTAGAAGGATTGGTAGAGACGTCCCTTAACCTTGGAATTATGAAACTCGATGAGGATCATTTATTTTTGCAGCATGCAATCAGAAGCAGTGTGACAACAAAAAAGATGTTTGTGGCGGATCAGGTGGAATGTTTGGCAGCAAAGTTTGGAGGTACTTTATTAAGAAAAGGTGAATATCCTGCATGGGAGTACAAGGAGGAATCGGCAGTGAGGTCTAAGGCTGTTACACTTTATGAAAAAATGTATGGCAAAAAGCCGGTTGTGGAGGGAATTCACGCAGGGCTGGAATGTGGTCTGCTTGCAGCAAAGATTCCCGGACTGGATTGTATTGCCATGGGACCGGATATTTTTGATATCCACACAACTTCAGAGCGTTTAAATGTAGAATCCACAAAACGGGTTTATGAATTTTTGATTGAGTATTTAAAACAAAAGAATGGAGAATAGAGATGCGTATAGGAATGGGATATGATGTACACAAATTAACGGAGGGAAGAAAATTAATCATAGGGGGCGTTAATATTCCGTATGAAAAAGGATTATTAGGACATTCGGATGCGGATGTATTAGTCCATGCGATTATGGATGCGTTGTTAGGAGCAGCAGCACTTGGTGATATCGGGAAACATTTTCCCGATACAGATGCACAGTATAAGGATGTGGATAGTATTATGCTGCTTCGCCGCGTAAAGGAATTATTGGATGAAAAGCAGTATGTGATCGGTAATATTGATGCAACGATTATTGCACAGCGTCCGAAGCTTGCTGCTTTTCTTCCGGATATGGCAGTTACCATATCGGAAGCATTAGGTCTTATGGAAAATCAGGTTAATATTAAGGCAACTACCGAGGAGGGACTGGGATTTACCGGGAAAGGAGAAGGAATCAGTGCCCATGCAGTGTGTTTATTGGAAACCGTTGCAAATTACAGATATGATGAAATAACCGGGGAGACAAAAAGCTGTGCGGGATGCAGTGGCTGTTCTAAAATGTCATAGAAAGATACAATAAGTTGATATAATGCTTGAAAATAAAGTATGTCCGGATGAAGGAGCAGCGTTTGGAATTGATAGAAAACAAAGAAATAATCAATAAGATTTGTAATGAAAAGAACAAAAACAGGGAGGAAACATCACTTCGCAGATTGTGGTGGGAATGTTTTGGTGATCCGCTGGCGTATGAAGATTTTTATTTTACGAACGTATACCGGCATAATACGGTTTATATGATCCGGGAGAAGGGAATGTTACATTTGAATCCCTATTCCTGTATGGTACAGGGAAATAACATAATGCTTCATTACATAGTAGGTGTGGCAACGAGAGAGTCAGAGCGGCGAAAGGGAATTATGAAAAGATTGTTAGAGAAGGCTCTGTCGGATATGTATCAAAACAGGGAACCATTTACCTATCTGATGCCTGCGGACGAAAGATATTACCAGCCTTTTGATTTTGTCAGCATAAGCAAAAAACGGGAACGTGTATTGCAAAATAAGGTGGATTATAAAGAACGTTCCGATACAGACAGTCTGGGGATATTAGAGGAAAAGCCGGTATGTTTTGTAAAATATACAGAGATATCTGAATCATTCGGGGAAAGGGAACAGCAAAGGCTCTTTCGATGGATTGACCAACTGTTATCAGCCCGGTATAAAATATTTGCGAGGCATGATAAATCCTATTTCGATCTGCTTTTAAAAGAAAAACAATGTCAGGGCGGAGGTGTTATATTTTGCTTTGAAGGGGAAAAGGAGATAGAAAATTTTAAGGGTTTTTTTGCATATGGAACAGAGAAAGAAAAACTGTTTGTAGAACAATATCTGTTTTGGGATGACCGGATAGAATCCGTTTTGTCCCGATATGCTCCGGGAAAAACGGTAATCTTTTGTCAATTTCCTTTTATGGCGAGAATTGTACATGTTGAGACGTTTTTCATGTTATTTGAAAAGCAGTTTTATGAATTTGCAAAGGAGGAAAAAAGATTGCTGATTACTGACCCGGTTCTTGCAGGAAACAATGGAATTTATATATTTTCAATTAAAGAGAACGGGATGGTTGTTAAAAAACAGAATGTGAAAGAAATACAGGATGAAATAATGTGGGACATGAAAATGACGGTAAAAGAGCTGGCTGATTTTATTTTTTGTAAACAAAAGGAGGAAGCCGGTCATGTATTTTTTGCAGAGGTCGTATAAGTTTGTCATTGACAAACAGGAAAGTTAAAAATATACTAAATGTGAATATTTGGAGTAATAAAAAGTCTGGTAAATGTTTATATGACAGGAAAGAGGGAAAATCCGGGAAGGAATAGTTATGAAGATTTATAATACGATGACAAGGACAAAAGAAGAATTCGTTCCGATCAATAAGGGTAAAGTTGGTATCTATGTATGCGGACCCACAGTATATGATTATATCCATATTGGCAATGCAAGACCGATGATTGTGTTTGATACCCTTAGAAGATATTTATTATATAAAGGGTATGATGTTAATTATGTATCCAATTTTACGGATGTGGATGACAAAATTATTAAACGTGCCATTGAGGAGGGAGTTACTTCGTCCGAGATTTCGGAACGCTACATTGAAGAAGTAAAGAAGGATATGCAGGATTTGAATGTTTTAGAGGCAACCACGCATCCTAAGGCAACAGAAGAAATTCAGGATATGATCGATATGATAAAGACCCTGATTGAAAAAGGTCATGCCTATGAAGTAAACGGTACGGTATATTTCCGCACCAGAAGCTTTCCTTCATATGGAAAGCTGTCTAAGAAGAACATTGATGATTTGGAAGCGGGACATAGGGATATTAAGGTGGCAGGTGAAGATGAGAAAGAGGATTTTCTGGATTTTGTTCTTTGGAAGCCTAAAAAGGAGGGAGAACCATCCTGGTCATCTCCATGGGGAGAGGGACGCCCAGGCTGGCATTTGGAATGCTCCGTTATGTCCAAAAAATATATCGGGGATATTATTGATATCCATGCCGGCGGAGAGGATTTGATTTTCCCTCACCATGAAAATGAAATTGCCCAGAGTGAGGCTGCAAATGATGTGGAATTTGCAAGATTTTGGATGCACAATGCTTTTTTGAAGATTGACGGAGAGAAGATGTCAAAATCCCTTGGTAATTTTTTTACTATCCGTGATATAGGAAAGAAATACCCATTGCAGGTGATTCGTTTCTTTATGTTAAGTGCTCATTATAGAAGTCCCCTTAATTTTTCCGATACCCTGGTAGAATCGGCAAAGGCATCTTTAGAGAGAATTCTGAATGCCATGTCACGGTTAGAGGATGCAGGGAAAGCGGCAGAAGAAAAAGAAGTGACAGAGGAAGAGAAGGTGCTTCTTTCGAAGATGGAGGATTATGCGGCCAAGTATGAAAATGCAATGGAGGATGATTTGAATACGGCAGATGCAATCTCTGTTATTTTTGAAATGGTGAAACTGGCAAACAGCAGCATTTCTCCTGCCAATACAAAGTCAGTGATTGAAGAAATCTATAACAGGATAGAAAAGCTTTGCGATATTTTGGGAATTATTACCAGAGTGGAGGCAGAAATATTAGACAGCGAGATCGAAACATTGATTGAGGAGCGTCAGGCAGCCAGAAAGGCAAAGAATTTTGCAAGAGCGGACGAAATCAGGGATTTGCTGGCAGGACAGGGAATTGTGTTAGAGGATACAAGGCAAGGCGTAAAATGGAAGAGAGTATAGCTTTAAGATGCAGGCCGTATGTTATTACGAATAGAAAGATATGATGTTATGATGGATGAAAATATAGAGTTTTACCGTTATTTTAAAGAACAGCTTGGAGTTGGAGAGGTGGATCCGAAGGGTTATTCCCCTCTGGCTCTTGCATACATAGGAGACAGTATTTTTGATGTAATGGTCAGGACTATTGAAGTCAGCAGGGTGAACAAGCAGGTTAACAAATACCACAGGGATGTAAGTAAGATTGTATGTGCACCGGCTCAGGCAAAGATGATACGTTCCATTCTGGATGAACTTACAGAGGAAGAACGGACCGTTTATAAACGCGGACGCAATGCCAAGTCTTATACTAAGGCAAAAAATGCATCTACCATAGATTATCGGAATGCTACAGGCTTTGAGGCAATGCTTGGATATCTGTATCTGAAGGAGGATTTTAAGCGGCTTACCGATGTGGTAAAAAAAGCTTTAGAAGTATTAGAAACTGAGATATAATTTTGTAGTAAGGAGTAAGTATGCGATACGAAGAATATACAATTGAGGGAAGAAATGCGGTAACGGAGGCATTCCGTTCCGGAAAAACGATAGACAAACTATATGTTTTGGATGGGTGTCATGACGGGGCAGTAAATACGATTAAGGCATTGGCAAGAAAACAGGATACGATTGTGAATTATGTAAGTAAGGAAAGACTGGAACAGATGTCATCCACTGGCAAACATCAGGGAGTAATTGCACAGGCCGCCGCGTATGAGTATGCTGAAGTGGAGGATATCCTACAGTTAGCAGAGCAGAAAAAAGAGGCACCTTTTATCTTTATTTTGGATGAGATTGAGGATCCACATAATCTTGGAGCAATTATCCGTACCGCAAATCTTTGTGGAGCACATGGGGTGATTATACCGAAGAGAAGGGCAGCGGGGCTTACGGCTGCAGTGGTAAAGGCTTCTGCAGGAGCGATTAATTATACACCGGTGGCTAAGGTTACCAATATTTCCAAGACCATTAAGGATTTGAAGGAAAAGGGAATCTGGTTTGTCTGTGCGGATATGGATGGAGAAGTGATGTACCGGCAAAATCTCACCGGTCCAATTGGACTTGTAATCGGTAATGAGGGAAATGGTGTAAGCCGTCTTGTAAAAGAAAAATGTGATTATACTGCGGCGATTCCGATGAAAGGTGATATTGATTCTCTAAATGCGTCGGTAGCAGCGGGAGTACTGGCTTATGAAATTGTGAGACAGAGGTTACAGGAGAAATAAAATTATTATTTTTCAAAATTCTCTTTACAAAAATAATAATTTTTGATATTATAGACAAGTCGCAAAGACAAGCTGGCGTGGCACAGTCGGTAGCGCACCTCATTGGTAGTGAGGAGGTCACGGGTTCGATTCCCGTCGCTAGCTTTTTGAATTTTAAATATATATTAGAATGATAGAAATAAAAGACAGCCGTAATCCTGTAAAGAGTACGGACTGTCTTTTTCTTCCCGTGAGCAATGAGTTAAGCAGACATGCTTGCATGTCCATTTGACGAATGCCGCGAGGGTCAAATACCTCGCAGCTTTACTGCGTTGGAAGTTTGATGCCCCGTAGCTTGCTGCGGGGTTATTGACTTTTGCAGAGGATAACTTAAATTTGATGTTTCGATACCTGTGGCAGGTTTTTTGAATCATCAGGCTGATGATAAGTCATTAGTTCATCAATGCTGGCATTGAAATAATAGCATAGCCTGCAAAGCAGTCCGGCATCCAATCTTTGGAATTCATTTCTGCAGTATCGGTTGAAGTTGGAACGAGGGATATCTAAGTCTTTGCAGATTTTATTTTTCGATATACCATTTTGTTCTAATAACTCATTAATATGCAATTCGATTATTCCGTAGTTCATATTAAAAAATTCCTTTACTTTTTTTATTTAATTATATATAATGATTTCTAGTATGATAATTCCCAATATAACAACTCGTTATATGGTGAGTCTTTATATAAGCTTAAATAAATAAGAATTAGGAAAAGATAGATAGCATGAGAAAGAAAATAAAAGAATTAAAAGAGATTTTGAAAAGATGGATAAAATATTTAAAATGGCAAAGTACTTTTGAGTCTATCAATGTACAGGCAGAAGATCCGAGAATTCTACCGCATTCTTACTATTGGAGATATCCAGAGGAGAAAGTCAGAGAATTAGAGAAAAAAGAATTAGAGAGAATAAAGAAAGAGATTGAAGAAATGCTCAAATGAAATATTTTGGTATATGCATGCTGTTTATAATAATTTTTTTATCTTTTCCCGGATTCGCTGTACTGCATTGTCAATCGACTTAACTGGTTTATTAAGAGAAGCTGCAATGTCGGAGTAGGATTTTCCGTCCAGATAAAGATGAAACACTGCTTTTTCCAGTGTACTAAGGCATTCTTCCAATAAAGCTTCAATATAGGAAATATTTTCTTTATCTAAAATAACATGTTCCGGATTGGAATCATTTCCTGCTTCTAAGTTATTGATTAATTCTGTTTCATCTTCACTCCCCCGGCTGTAAAAAGAAATATAGGAATTAAGGGGAGAGTGTTTTTTACGGTTCGATGCTTTTATGGCACTGTAAATCTGACGGTCAATGCAGATTTTAGCAAAAGTATAAAAGGAGGCAGAATTGTCAGTCTGGTAATTTTGGATTGCCTTAAACAGACCGATCATACCTTCCTGAGATAAATCTTCAGTATCCGCACCAATCAGATAAAGGGTACGGGTGGATTTTCTGACCAGAGGAGAATATTTCTTTAACAAATATTCAGTTGCATCTTGATTGCCTTCTTTTATGAGGAGAATAATTTCCTCATCTGTATATTGTTCAAAATTCATAGTAACCTCAAATGTTTTTATTCTGCCGGAATATTTTCCGTGGATTTTGGTAGATCTTCAGT
>CAJUBR010000098.1 GCA_910584695.1 uncultured Lachnospiraceae bacterium | reverse complement strand
TGAATGGAGCTGAAATTTCATATGATGAATATACAGAATTATGCAGCAAAATTTTCGCTGCTGAAGTAAATACAAACTGAAAGATTTGGCAAAAGGTGTATTTTTACTTTACAAATGCTGTTGAAAAATGGAGGATATGGCGGGTTAGCAAAACATCATTGACAGTGAGGTATATTTCCGTTAATATTAACATATAAATAAGTCAGTGATATCACTGATTGGGCTGGTCGAAAGACCCTGGTCCACCGAACGGCGGGGAATTTCCCCGCTATTTTTGTTAGGGAAATCTGAGAAGGATGAAGGAAATCTTTTGTTCAGTACGTGACTTTAAAAAGAACTATCTTAAGCTGTTATTGAAGAAACATTTATAGGGAGCAGATGTGTTAGAATGGAAAAGGGTATGAAAAAAGAGATTATTTTATGGGTGACGGCTTCGATGGCAGTCATGCTGGCATTGCCGTGGCTTGCGGTTACTTTCGTAAAAGGCGATTCGGGAATGGCGGTATGTTTTCTTTTGTTTTTTGCAGTCAATCCATTATATTCCGTGATAACCGGAGTATTTGCGGGAAAAGATGTGAAACATCTGTGGAGCCTTCCGATTGTTTCGGCAGGGCTGTTTTTGACTGGTACCTGGATATTTTTTGACATGGGGGAAACGGCATTTATTTTGTATGCGGTGGTTTATCTTGCTTTGGGGATAGCGGCCATGCTGATTTCCATGGTTATCAGAAAGACAACGCAAATGTAACCTGAAAGTGATTGGCGCTGCGCCTTCTGAAAGGAAATGACCGTGTATAAGATTGGAATTTGTGATGATGATAAGATTTTATGTTCTGTTTTGGAAGAGCAGATCTACGAACTTTCAAAAGAAATAGAGATAAAAGCTGATGTTGAGGTATGGTATTCCGGGGAAAGCATACAAAATGACTTGAAAAAGGGAATAGAATTAGACCTGCTTTTTCTTGACATAGAATTAGTGCAGAAGAATGGCATTGCAGTAGGAAATTTTATTCGCAATGAAATGGAGAATATGCAGACGCATATCGTATATATTTCTTCAAAGGAAAATTATGCCATGCAGTTATTTAAGGTTCAACCATTAGATTTTTTGATTAAACCGGTCTCTACCGAAAGTATAAGAGAAGTGCTAGTAAGAAGCGTGAAGCAAAAAAACAGTGCGGATCCCTTTTTTGAATACCAAAAAGGAAATTCTGTTTTCAGAGTTCCGGTAAGAAACATTGCTTATTTTATGAGCATGGATAAGAAAATAATAATTGTAAAAAAAGATGAAAAAGGAAAATATGCCATGGAAGAGTTTTATGGAAAGTTAAAAAACATAGCAGAGACACTTCCGGCAGATTTTTTGATGATTCATCAGTCATATATTATTAACCAGGCATATGTAAGTGAATATTCTTATGAAATGGTAAAAATGGTAAACGGAGAAAATTTAAATATCAGTAAGCCATATAGAAAAGAAACCAGAAGTAAAATAATACAGCATCAGAAAGCGAATATGAGTGATGGTATCATATAGTCCTATCATTGTGTTAATTGTAAATGTTCTTAGAGTTTTGCTGTTAAAGAAAGTCATGGATGTACTTTTGCCAGCAGATGATATAGAGGAAAAGGCATTAAAAACCGGTTTGGGGATCTATTGCCTGCTGACTACAATTATATATAGTGTATTCCAGATATCTGTTGTATATGAGATTTGTAATTGTGCAGGAATAATAGGACTTACTTGCTTTTATCAGGAACTGTGGAAAAAAAGATTATGGGTATCGCTGGTATTATTTGGTTTGGATATGGCAAATTCCCTGATAGTCCTTTTTGTTTTCGGGGATATTGCAAAATTCCAGCAGCCTGCAATTCAAGCTCTGCTGATGCTGATTTGTACAACCATTATAAGCCATATTTCTTATCCGGCTGAGGCAAAAGAGATAGCTTTTGACAGAAAGCAGACATTACTGCTGCTGGTGATCCCGGCAATGAGTGTTATTGTCCTGAGTGCACTGATGCTTGGAGAACCCCCGAAAATGTATGCAATATTGATTAGCGGCTGTATGTTAATGATTAATATCAGTGTATTTTATCTATATAATGTCCTGATAGAAAATTATATACATTTAAGGGATAATGATATATATAAACAACAAACATATGCATACCAAAACCAATTAGAAGTTATTATGGAATCCGGGAATCGGGTTCGTGCTTTAAGACATGATATGAAAAACCACATTTTAGCATTGCAAGTCTTAGTGCAAAGGAACGAGGCAGAGGAGACGAATAAATATTTAGATTCTATGAAGAATTTTATGACCAACCCGGAGGAGTATGTTAAGACAGGGAATGATACGGTTGACAGTCTGCTGAATTATAAGATACAAAAGGCGAATGAGGTCTTAAATGTGGTAGAAACAAAAATCAGCATACCAGAACAGTTGCGCCTGCGTTCGTTTGACTTAAATGTACTTTTGGGAAACCTGTTGGATAATGCAATAGATGCTTCTATGCAGACAGAAGATAAGAAACTGAAAATAACGATAAGGCTTGATCGGGGAATTTTATTTTTAAATATTTGTAACAGCTGCCAGCGGATTGCTGACGGAAAAAGTGATTTTTCGGATACGACAAAAGAAGATAAAGTAAATCATGGGATAGGACTTAAAAATGTCCGGAGAATTGTGGAAAAGTATCATGGAGATATAACGTTTTTATATGAAAATGGTTCTGTGGAAACGAATGTTATGATGTATGTAAAAGAGATGTAGCAGAGGACTGGTGCGAATTCATGCATGAAAGATGCAATATGATTTTGTAACAGTTCTTTTTGGTTGATTTCGGCAATAATGTGGTCGAATTTCGCAAAACAGAAGAAAACAGAAAAATTGAATTTATAATATAGCTTATAAGAAATCACAAGCCCGTTCATGTGCACAAAGCAGCGCTGAAATGGAGGAATTATGAGAAACAGGATTTTGGGATTAGTAGTTGTAACGATGTTGATGACAGCTGGTATTTGCGGCTGCCGGAAGGCTCCGGAAAGCTCGGCTGACGGGGATATTCTTCATGCAAAAGATTCTGTAGAGGATGAAGTGGATGCAATAGTGAACGAGCCTGAAAGTGCAGCGGAAAATGATATGCAGGAAATTAACAGTATCATTGGTACAGGAGATCATGCAATCAGAATTCAGGCACAGATGCCGGATGTTCCGCAGGATGTTAAAACAATAGTGCTTGGCGAAAATGAGACACTTACCAAAGCGGTTTTGACAGAGTTTTTAGAAAGTGAAACAGGGAATATCAAGGATTTATCAGAGGAAGCACAAAAGGAAATGGAGCAGTCTAAGGCAGAAAACGAGCAAGGAGAAGAACGGGCAGTATTTTCAGTCTTTGGCAATGCACCTGTATATGAATTATCGGATGAACAAAAGACAGCAGGTTTTTCATATGGAACAGGTGCCTATTATCAGGATGAACTCTTATTTGAAAAGTGTGCATCTATTTATAAGTCTGCAGATGAAACTGTGTTAGAGGAAGCAGATCATAAAAATGTTTATTTGGAAGCAGAAAATATATTATTAGCAAAGCTTTCCAAGACTGGTATGGCAGAAATTGATATTTATAAAATTACGCAGTATCAATACGAAAAAGTTACATTTTATGAAATTGAGTTTACGCCGTCTTACGAGGGCATGGGAATTATACATGAAATTGGTTCTATAGCGTCAGGAGAAATTTTCCCGTCAGGAAAAGCATGGATCTGTGAAGAACGCATTGTAACCTTAAGCTTGAATGCCTGTCTTGGCAAAGTGGAAACGCAGGAAAAATGTGAGACGGTGTTGTCATGGAGTCAGATTGAAAAGATTTTGGAAACCCATCTGAACAGTGGAAAAATAAACGGAAGCAGTAAAGCGGTTCTGACGGAAGCAGCATTTCTATATTATCCGGTTTTTAAAGAAGATGAAAATAAGTTAGAATTGGTTCCCGTATGGCATATTTATACGCCGATGTCTGCATGGATGGAGAATGAAGAATTAGCTGAAGCATTCGTGGTAAACGGTTCTGCCTGGAGTATTTGTGTGAATGCAGTAACGGGAGAAATAGTCAGGAGCGAGTAATATGCAAGGGTTCTTTTTACATGATTTGAAAAGAAGTTTCTTAAACAGAGGTTTTTTTGCAGGTCTTATCATGGTTACATGGATTTTAGTGTCAGCGGCCTTTCATGCGCCGCTTGACAGGAGCAGAAGCAGTTATTTTATTATGATGGAAGTATTTGCAGCATCAGGATTTACACCGTTTGCGGCTATCTTTCCGGGACTTGCCTATGCCTCTGTCTTTTGTGAAGAGTATAGCAGTGGATATATAAAAATGATTTATTCCAGAATGCTGCCGGGGAAATTTGCTCTGATCCGTATTGTTACAGTTGCGCTTTCTGGCGGCACTATGCTGGCTGTTCCATTTATCATTGTTTTGAGTATTGCTTACTGCTTCGGCATTCCTGGAATACCAGCGGGAAGTGATGAGGGACTTATGGCGGGAACGGCATTGGTTTTTTACATAGAAAACTATGGAGAGTGGTATATCTTTCTTTGGAAGGTGATATTAGGTTTTCTGTTTGGATGTATATGGGCATTGGCAGGTCTTGCATTTGCAGTATGGCTTCCCAATAAATATGTGGCGTTAATTGCACCATTTGTATTGTATGAGGCCATGTGGCTGGTGTTAGGCAAAATTTCGGTACTGAATCCGATTTATCTTATGCGGGGTGATGATTTGAACAATTATCCATTGTCCGGGTTTATGGAATGTATTTACATTTTGCTGGTATCATTTGTAGTCATGTGGGGATTGAAAAAGAGGGGACGGAATGGGTAGGTTAAAGCAAATCTTTTACATGGCGAAAACTACTTTTCTGGAAGAGCAGCATAATAAGCGGGTAATTATGGGCTTTCTTTTGGGAATAGCATTGTTTGGACACTGGTTGAATTTGTTTTTGCAGTATGCATTGGATACCGGGGAACCGGTTAATGTAATGGAAGCCTTCATTGTAGTGGAGCATCATCACAAAAGTATTTTGTTTCTTACTGCCTGCTGGTTATTGATTATATCAGATGCTCCTTTTATGAAAAAAAATACATATCTGTCACTATGCAGGAGCAGCCGGAAAAAATGGGATGCAGCTATGCTTCAATATATTATGATTCAGGCACTTCTATATGTTGCCGGCATAGCTGTTATATCCATAGCTGTCAGTTCTTTTTGTGGTTTTTTCGGATTTATGTGGAGCAGTCCGGTTTATCATCTGGCGATGGATACCGGGAATCATTTAGGAGTGAAATATAATATCTCATTTCCGTGGATGAATGTTATGAAAGAAATGACAGTGCCGCAGGCGTTTATGATTACTTTTATCCTTCTGTTTCTGTATCTGGTATTGATTGGATTTTTGCTTTATGTGTGCAATCTTTTGTTAAAAGAAATTTATGGAATATTGATCGTATCCGGTATACAGATTTCAGGATACTTATTACAACAAGAGGGAGTTACACATTTATCTCTCATGGCAAAAGCAATCCCCGGATATGTCATAGATGGAAATGGCGGACAATGGACGGTTATAGTTTTGTTTTGCGCCATCATATTGATTTTGGCGTTGATTTCTTTGTGGTTAATCGGACGGGTAGATTTTAAGGATGAGGTGGAGGAGGAATAGGCGGGAATGTCTTTGTTTTTTCAGTTATTTGCAGGTGCTGCTATGGATGAAACAGATGCCTTTCCGCTGGTTCCTTTGGGATGCTGGCTGTTTCCGATCGGAATTTATCTGTTGATAATTGGTTTTAGGCTTGGCAGGGATAAGCAGAATAGATGTTTTGTTATTGTCCGATGTGGATGGATCCGGAAGTGGTGGAAACATTTTTTCCTGAAAAATTTATTAAACGGGGTATTTGCAGCGGTTAGTTTATTGACGCTGTTCAAGATGATTGATTTGTTTGCATTACATATGTTTACAGGAAATCTAAAGGAAATATCAGTGATTTTTATATTATGGACAGTTCATGCCATGACATTATCGGCATTATTTCTTTTGCTGCATACTTTAAGCATGAAAAAAATGATACCAGCAGGTTTATTGTTATTAGAAGGCTTGACTTTTCTGAGTGGTTTCCATTTTAGAAAGAGTGCAAGGTTTATGTTTGGAGTATGGGGAATGTATGTACAAAGTAATTTATATAAAGATATGTATGGATTCTCTATTATAAGTGTAATGATTGTGCAGGTTACAATTATTATTGTTTGTTACTGGCTTGGCACCTATTTGCTGGAAGGCAAAGAAATGGAAGGAGTTTAAGATTATGGAAAGCATTATAAAAGTTGATAAAGTAATAAAAAAATTTGGTTCAGATATTGTTCTTAGCAATGTTACGATAGAATTAGAAAAAGGAAAAATTTATGGGATTGTTGGAAGAAACGGTTCTGGAAAAACTGTTTTATTTAAGACAATGATAGGATTTTTAAAACCTACCAGCGGCAGAGTCATTGTAGGCGGTAAAGAAATCGGCAAGGATACAGATTTTGCTGATCATATAGGAATAATCATTGAAAATCCCGGTTTTCTCAGCTCTTATAGTGGGTACAAAAATCTGGAGTATCTTGCGAGTATTAGAAATGTGATTGGGAAAAAAGAAATAGCGAAAAGCATGGAACGAGTCGGACTTGATCCGGACAGCAAAAAGAAAGTTGGAAAATATTCTTTAGGGATGCGTCAAAGACTTGGGATTGCACAGGCTATTATGGAAAATCCGGATATTCTGATTTTGGATGAGCCAATGAACGGTTTGGACAATCAGGGAGTGGAAGATGTTAGAGAAATCCTTCTAAATCTAAAGGCTGAAGGGAAATCTATTATTTTGGCAAGTCATAACAAAGAGGATATAGAAGTGTTGTGCGATGAAGTGTACGAGATGGATCATGGTAGGCTTACAGTTTCCGGGTAATCAATTTCTGCTGAAGACTCAGAGAATAAATATGCGAGGATAACTGGCCGATATATAGACTGACAGTACAGATCGAAAGGAGGTTTTTTTATGAATACAGCAGCTATGACAGCAATTATATTATTGCTTGTGAGCAGTGCAGCAGCCATAAAGCAAAGACAGAACAGCAGCAAAGACAGTAATAAAGATGATAAAGGCAAAAAGAAATAAAGCAGTACAATTGCTGACTGTAAAGACAATCGGGCAGTCAATGGCAAGTGAAGTGATTTCACCCGCCGTTGACTGCCTTTTTGGAAAAGGGGAAATATAACAACAGTAATGAATTGACAATATGTTTGCTTAATGATAACATCAAACCGACAGACTGTCGATAGACTGTGCAGGAGAGTGCAAAGCAATGCGTGTGGTAAAGGAAGCGGAAGAACGTAAAAATGAAATATTGGATGCGGCGGAACGGCTGTTTGGTACAAAAGGTTTTGATGGTACAAGCACCAATGATATTCTGAATGAAATCGGTATTGCCAGAGGAACGCTTTATTACCATTTCAAATCCAAGGAAGAAATTCTGGATGCTATGATCGGCCGTATGACAGATCAGCTGCTTGTGAAAGCGGAAGCGATTGTAACCCGGAAAGACGTGCCTGTATTACAGCGTTTCACAATGATGATGCTTGCACTGAATGTCAGTGAGGGTAAGTTTGATCAGGAGCTTTTGGAGCAGGTGCACAGGCCGCAGAATGCCCTCATGCACCAGAAAATGGAGAGACGCCTGCTGTGCGGCATTACTCCGGTCATGACTGCTTTGATTGAAGAAGGGAT